>CALMAP010000233.1:8358-9295 GCA_937859825.1 uncultured Terriglobus sp.
CCCTTGCCGTGGCGATCAGGCTCTCAAGCGCATGCGGCACGAGCACGACGTCGTCGTTGAGCCAGAGATAGAAGTCGCTGCGACAGGCGCGGGGGGGCCCCCAAGCCGCCCCCCGCACACCCCCCCCCTGGTGCCCCACGTCTCGACCGAGATGCTTGCCCACGGCAAGCTTCGCCTTGAGGAACGTGTGAAGGCCGAACTGCACCAGTCGGTGATCGAAGTCGGTACACGCGTCTGCAAGAACATCCAGGAGGCCGAAGAGGACCTGTACGATCTGCGCCGCAACATGATCACGCTCGCTGAAGAGAATGGTCTCGTGCTGGTCGCGGGTGCCACCCATCCCTTCGCAGACTGGCGCTCGCAGGAAATCTACCCCGATCCCCGCTATGCGCAGGTGGTGGAAGACCTTCAACTGGTGGCGAGGTCGAACCTTATCTTCGGCCTGCACGTCCACGGCGGCATTGAAGACAGGGAAGCGGCAATCCGCATCATGAACTCGCTGCGATACTTTCTGCCGCATATTCTTGCGCTTAGCACCAACTCTCCATTTTGGCTGGGGATGGACACTGGCTATAAAAGCTATCTCGAAAAAGTGTTTGAGCATTTTCAGCGGACAAATCTGCCTGACAGCTTCAGCAGTTGGAGCGAGTTCGAAAACTACGTCAATCTGCTGATCAAGACCAACAGCATCGACAATGCAAAGAAGCTCTGGTGGGACGTACGGCCGCACCCGTTCTTCAACACGGTGGAAGTGCGCGTATGCGATATCCCCATGCGGGCAGCGGAGTCAGTAGCGATAGCCGCGTTGATCCAGGCCACAGCGATGAAGCTGCACTGCCTGCATGCAAGCAACATCGACTTTCGGCATTACTCTCGGGCGCTGCTGATGGAGAACAAGTTCCGCGCCGTTCGGTATGGTTTGGATGGCAAACTAATC
>CALMAP010000234.1 GCA_937859825.1 uncultured Terriglobus sp.
GTCATAAGGTTCTTCAACATCAGTTCACCACCAGAGTGAACGCAGCCGTGTGAATCAAAGGATCTCCAAGCACACCTGTGGTGGTGGCAGTTACCGTAACGGTGTAGATCCTGGGGGAAGACGAAGCAGAACCGTTTCCATTCAGGTAGCCACCTCCACATCCCTGCAGAACACAAAGCAAGAAAATAGTTAGCGTGGCCTGCAGTCGTCGAAGGCGAAGCAGCAGCAGTCCACCCGCGGCAAAAGGTACCAGTTTCTGCAAGGACGCAAGTGTTGCAGGCGCTTTGAGCACGATGTCGACACGAACCGGGTCGCTTGCAAGGGTCGCCGGAGAAGGGCTGATGTTCACGCTCGTTCCAGGCGGCAGGCCATTCACCTGAAGGGTAATGCTGTGCCCCAGCGTTCCATTCACTGGCTGCAGCGTGAACGTGGCGGTCGCATTGCCACCCCGTGCCATGGATAACGTTGCTGCCGCTGCGGTCAGCGTGAAGTCGGGAATCGCAACTACCGTCTGCTGAAGCGCTGGTGAAGTGCTCGCGGAGTAATGAGCATCGCCGCCGTATCGTGCCGTGATGGAATGGATGCCCACCGCCAGGGAACTCGTGCTGAACTGCGCTGTGCCGCTGTTGTTCAGCGTTGCCGAACCAATCTCCCTGCCGCCGTCAAGGTAGGTAACGACTCCCGATGGTGCTGCAGCAAATTGCGTAACTACCGACGCAGTGAACTGGAGCGGCGCACCGGTATACGTTACGGCTGCTCCTGTTTGCAAGACGATAGAGGCGGAAAGTGCCGTTGCAGAAGGAATGGCTGTTCCAATGAGAACGACTTGTTGTGGCAGCCCGTTCTCTACTGCGATCGTGAGCAATCCTGAGGAAGTTCCGGTCGCGATGGGATGAAAAGCAACTGCAAGCGTACAACTTGCAGAGGCTGGGATCGTGAGCGGTGCCGCACCGCATGTGCTTGATTCACCCATCACATAGCCAGGTGGAAGAGCGACCGAGGCGACCTTCAGGTCATTATTTCCGGGGTTCTGAAGTTGAATCCGGGCAGGCGTGCTCTCCGAGCCAAGAGGCGTATCTATGAAGGAGAGTCGAGGCAGGGTAAGGTGATAAACCTGGCCATTGCGCGAGTCAGCGATTGCCAGGCCACCTGAACCGTCCGGTGCAACCGCCATCGGAGTGCCCGTATCCGTTTCGGCCGGTGCTCCCGCTGTAAAGCTGCCTTCCGTGCCCGAACCAAGAACAACACCGGATCCAGTCGAAGCGACCTGCCGCACCTGGTGCTGGCCCGTATCGGCGACGTAGACCATGCCATCCGAACCGGCAGCCACGCCTGTTGCCCGGCGCACAGGCGAGCCACTTATTGGAAGGGAAGAAATGATGCCGTTTGCCGCTACCACCCGGATTCGATTGTTTCTTCGATCAGCAATGAGGAGCGCGCCATCTGGCCGGACCGCGACACTGGTAGGCGTATCCAGACCGGCTTGCACCGCAGGGCCGCCGTCCCCTGTTGCAGACTCAACACCATTGCCAGCGACTGTACTTAACGTGCCGTCGCGGGCCAGTCTGCGGACTCGGTGGTTTCCGCTGTCCGCGATGTACAGTTCACCCGCAAGTCCTGCGGCAATTGCTACGGGATTACGGAGCTGCGCGGCAGTGGCCTCGCCGCCATCGCCGCTGAAACCTGCATGCCCAGAACCTGCGATCGTTGTGATGGTGCCACCCACGGTCACCTGACGCACGCGTTGGTTGTGCGTGTCTGCGATGTAAAGTGTCCCGTCTGGCGCGATGGCTATGCCTTGCGGGCTGTCCAGGGAGGCCTGGCTCGCAGGTCCGCCGTCCCCAGAGAAGCCTTGAACGCCATTGCCCGCAACTGTGCTGATCGTTCCATCTGCCGTGACGCGGCGAAGAATGTGATTGCCCGTGTCCGCAATATAGAGGTCCCCGCTTTCCGAATAGGCAACCGAAGAGGGATTCGCCAATGCGGCAAGCGCTGCAGCCCGACCGTCTCCGGCGTAGCCGTGCTTGCCGCTGCCTGCAGCCACTGTCGCGGCACGACCGGGAGTTAGGACCAGTACAGTGGTTTGTCCGCAGACGCACCTGCCGCTTAAAAGAGTGGTCAGAACGGCGACAAAGAAGGTCAGCAGTGCGATGCCGCGTTGGCGCGGAATTTCTATCCTGCTTCGTTCGCGACACATAACGGAACGCTTAGTATAACGACCGCCCTAGGCGAACAGGAACTCCTTTGTTCGCAGCTCCTTGATGGTGTCGCGCAGCTTCGCAGCCCGTTCAAATTCAAACTTTTTCGCGGCCTCGCGCATGTCTGCCTCCAGACCTGCGATGTGCTTGTCGAGTTCCTGTTGCGAGGCAAAGTCGACCGCCGCGTCATCTGTCGATACGTCGGCATAATCCGCCTCGGCAATGCCGACCAGAGCTTCCCCGATGGGTCGCACAACCGAGGCTGGAACAATGCCATGTTCTTCGTTGTAAGCCCTCTGAATTTCACGGCGCCGATCCGTTTCATCCAGGGCGCGACGCATGGAATCCGTCATGTTGTCGGCATAGAGAATGGCACGGCCCTGAACGTGGCGGGCTGCACGGCCAATGGTCTGTATGAGCGATCCCTGCGAACGAAGAAAGCCTTCCTTGTCCGCATCAAGGATCGCTACAAGGGAGACTTCCGGAAGATCGAGACCTTCGCGCAGCAGGTTGATGCCGATGAGTACGTCATATTCTCCACGACGCAGATCACGCAGTAGCTTGACGCGCTCCAAGGTTTCGATCTCGGAGTGCATGTACCGGCACTTCACACCGACTTCGGTGTAATACCCGGAAAGGTCTTCCGCCATGCGTTTGGTCAGTGTCGTTACCAGCACACGTTCGTTGCGTGCTGCGCGTTCCCGGATTTCAGCGAGCAAATCGTCAATCTGACCCTTAATAGGACGGATTTCTACGGGAGGGTCGATCAAACCGGTAGGACGGATGATCTGTTCCACAACAACACCGGCAGTTTTGGTGAGTTCGTACGGTCCAGGTGTTGCACTCACATAAACGATCTGCCCGGTCCGGCCTTCAAACTCGTCGAACTTAAGCGGACGATTGTCCATGGCGGACGGCAAGCGGAAGCCGTAATCTACAAGATTGCCTTTGCGCGAACGATCGCCGTGCCACATGCCATGTAACTGGGGAACAGTGACATGCGACTCATCGATAAAGATAAGAAAGTCACGTGGAAAATAGTCAAACAAAGTAGGTGGCGGTTCGCCGGGTAATCTGCCGCTAAAGTGCCTAGAATAGTTCTCGATGCCATGGCAATAACCCACAGACTTGATCATCTCAAGATCGAAGCGGGTGCGCTGATGAATGCGCTGCGCCTCCACCATCCGGCCCTCTTTTTCAAGCTGGGCTTCCCACTCTGTAAGTTCGCGCACGATGGAATCGACCGCAGTCATCTTGCGTTCGGGCTGCACTACATAATGCGACTTAGGGTAAATAGGAAGACGCGCATACTTTTGTTTTACCGTGCCAAAAAGAGGATCGATCTGAGCGAGACTTTCGATTTCGTCGCCAAACATCTCGATTCGGTACGCATTTTCATCGTAGGTCGGGTACACCTCGATTACATCACCTCGTACACGGAAGGTGCCGCGGCGAAAATCTGAATCGTTCCGCTCATAGAGTATTTCGACGAGTCTTCTGGTGATGTCTTCCCGCTTGAGCCGCTGCCCTTTTTCGAGAAGCATCAGCATTCCGTAATAAGCTTCAGGCGAGCCAAGGCCGTAGATACAGGAAACGGACGAAACAATGATGCAGTCCCGTCTCTCAAACAGTGAGCGTGTCGCAGACAAGCGCAGCTTGTCCAGCTCTTCGTTAATTGTTGCTTCTTTTTCGATATATAGATCGCCAGAAGGTATGTAGGCCTCTGGCTGGTAGTAGTCGTAGTAGCTGACGAAGTATTCGACGGCGTTGTTGGGCAGCGTCTTGTTATGGGCAAGCACCAGCGCAGGCCGGTTTGCCGCCTGGATCACCTTGGCCATGGTGAAAGTCTTGCCCGACCCGGTCACACCCAGCAGCACCTGATGCTGTTCGCCCTGCTGCAAACCGTCTGTGAGCTCGGCGATTGCGCGGGGCTGGTCACCGCGCGGCTCGTAATCCGTGGCAAGCTGAAAGTCCATCTCTCTAGAATAAGGCGAAAAGCTCTCAGGTCCGAAGCCAGAGTGGGTCTGATTAGATTAAGAAGTGCCATCCGACGCCGTCATTGTTCTGAAACCTGCTGCTTTGCGAGGCCGTCCGCTTGCGATTGCACTTCTGTCAGCAGCAGCGCTCTTCATGGAAAACCTGGATGCGACCATCATCACGACTGGCCTACCCACCATGGCCCGCGATTTTCATGTTGCGCCAGTCTCGATGAACGTGGGAATCACGGCTTACCTGCTGACGCTTGCGGTGTTTATTCCTTTAAGCGGGTGGATGGCCGACAGGTTTGGAGAGCGAAAGATCTTCGCTTCTGCCGTTCTTGTGTTCACGATTGCTTCCGTTTTTTGCGGATTAAGCCGGACGCTTCCGCACTTTCTCATCGCGCGTGTTCTTCAAGGCGTTGGCGGCTCTATGATGGTGCCGGTCGGCAGGCTGATGGTGATCCGGTCTGTTACCAAATCGCAGTTGCTGCACGCGATTGCATATACCATCTGGCCTGCACTCACGGCCCCGATCCTCGGCCCTGTCGTCGGAGGGTACATCATTCATGTCGCTTCCTGGCCGTGGATGTTCTTCCTCAACCTGCCGATCGGGCTGGTGCTATTTGTCGTTTCGTTGAGTATTGTTCGTGACTCACCGAAAGATGCAATCGCTCCTCTGGACGTTTCAGGCTTCTTTCTCGTAGGTATCACGTGCCTGCTGCTCCTGCTGGGCCTGGAGCAACTGCAACAGTCATCGGAATCAGCGAGGGGCCTCCTTGCGATCTGCATGGCGGGCGTGTTTCTTCTACTGTCGCGAAGGCATTTGCGCAGAAGTCCACGACCGCTGTTCCATA
>CALMAP010000235.1 GCA_937859825.1 uncultured Terriglobus sp.
ACCTTGAGGAGCGCACCTTCCTACCATTGTCATCCTGAGGAGTACACCTCCCACCATTGTCATCCTGAGGAGCGGAGCGACGAAGGATCTGCTTTCCCTCGTAGCTGCACACCCGCTTCGGGAAGGAAGCAGGTCCTTCGCTTCGCTCAGGATGACAATGTGTGGTGGGTGCGGGAAGCAGGTCCTTCACTTCGCTCAAAATGAAAGATTCGACTCAGACTGGCAAAGTTGAGATCGCAATGGAGAGACGAACAGAATGCCTCGAAGCGACAAAGTCTACTACGTCTACATCGTCGCAAGCCGCAGCCGCACGCTGTACATCGGCGTCACGGGCGAGATCGAGTTACGCCTCGCGCAGCACCGCAGCGGAACCGTTGAAGGCTTCCCGAAGCCGTACCGCTGCCATCGCCTGGTGTATCTGGAACGGTTTGCCTACATCAACAACGCCATTGCACGTGAGAAGCAGCTGAAGGGCTGGCTGCGTGCCCGGAAAGTGGCGCTCATCGAGCAAGAGAACCCAACGTGGGAAGACCTGAGTGCCGGCTGGGGTAAGCCTGCCGCCAGGTATGACTGGCGTGCCGAAGAAGAAGCAAAGCAGGTCCTTCGTCGCTCCGCTCCTCAGGATGACAATGATTAGGAGGACAAACCGCACGTAACCGCTCTCCAACACCTTGTCATCCTGAGCGGAGCGAAGGACCTGCTTCCCGCGCGACGGCCCCGTTCTGCGCATGCAGCATCCCATATCGTCATGCAATCATCGTCTCGTGCCGAAACTCACCACAAACCCTGTGCACCAGTACCTTACCGGCATGCGCACGGCACATGCTCTCGGCGCACATACGGCAGAGACGACGTTCTACACCCCGTTTGCCAATCTGCTCAACAGCGTAGGCGAAGGTCTCAAGCCACGTGTCTTCTTTCAGGCACACCCGGGCTCCCATGGCGCTGGCATTGTGGATGGCGGCCTCTACCCGCTCACTCGCAAAATGCAGAAAAGCCCGCTGCCGAACCAGAAGCCTGAGCGTGGAGCAGTCGAGATCAAGCCTGCCGGAACCAGCATGGAGGTGCTCGCGCAGTCCTCGCAGGTACGCAAATACCTTGAGGCCTACGGCCTGTGCCTCATCAGCAACTACCATCAGTTCCGGCTGCTTGACTGGTACGGTGGTGCGCCGCGCACGCTCGAATCCTATGACATCACCGCCAATGCAGGTGATCTCTGGACGCTCCCGGTCCAGGAGCTGACCGAAAAACACCAGGGGACGCTCCCTGACTTTCTGGCTCGCGTCCGGAGCCGCAAGGGTCCGCTCAGCAAGGCGGAAGAGGTCGCGTGGCTGATCGCCTCCTACGCACGCGAGGCACGTGCCCGTGCCGAGTCGCACCCGCTCGCTGCGTTCGCCGCCGTCAAAACCGCTCTGCAGGAGTCACTCGGGATTACCTTCGAAGGCGACAAGGGCGAGAACTTCTTTCTCTCCACCCTCATCCAGACGCTCTTCTATGGCATCTTCTCCGCGTGGATTCTCTGGCGGCGGTCACCCGACTTCACAGCCCATGGTGGCGCGTTCAACTGGCGTTTCTCTGCGGACTACCTGCGCATTCCCGTTCTTCGCACCCTGTTCGAACTCGTCTCCCAGCGTGGCGCACTCAACACCGTGCAGATCATTGAAGTACTCAACCACGCAAACGACGCGCTCAACCGCGTCGAGCGCGACTTCTTCACCACTTTCCGCGAAGAAGAGGCCGTGCAGTACTTCTACGAACCGTTCCTCAAAGCGTTTGACCCGGAGCTTCGCAAACAGCTTGGTGTCTGGTACACCCCGCGCGAGATCGTCCGCTACATGGTCGAACGCGTGGACCATCTGCTGCGTACCGAACTGAATGAGCCGCTTGGCCTGGCCAGCCCCAACGTGCAGGTGCTCGACCCCTGTTGCGGCACCGGTGCCTACCTTGTGGAGGTGCTGCACCGCATCGAACGCACCCTGCGCGAACAGGCAGGCGACGACGATGCCCTGGTCGGTGCCGACCTGCGCCGCGCCGCAACCACCCGCATCTTTGGCTTTGAGATCATGCCGGCACCCTTTGTGATCGCGCACCTGCAGATTGCGCAGTTGCTTGAAGACGCAAAGGCCTCACTGACGGAAGACCAGCGTGCCCTGGTCTATCTCACCAACGCCCTTACCGGCTGGGTGCCGGTGCGGCACCCGCAATCCAACTTCGGCTTTCCGGCATTTACGCAGGAGCGTGACGCGGCAGAGGCCGTGAAGCAGGCTGACACCATCCTCGTCATCCTCGGCAATCCACCCTACAACGGCTATGCCGGTATCGCCCAGGTGGAAGAAGAACGCGGCCTGACCACCGCCTACCGCGAGCAGCTTCCCGGCCTGGCCGCACCACAAGGGCAAGGCCTGAATGATCTATACGTCCGCTTCTTTCGTATCGCGGAGCGGAGAGTGGTGGGGGACGGCCAGGCTAGAGGCAATCGGAACGGACGCGGTCTTATCTCGTTCATCTCCAACAATGCATGGCTGGATGGCCTGTCGCACGTCTCCATGCGCGCCCGCTACCTGCGCGAGTTCCAGTCCATCTACATTGACAATCTGAACGGCGACAAGTACCGCACCGGCAAGACCACACCCGACGGCAAGCCTGACCCAAGTGCCTTCTCGACATCCCAGAACCGCGAAGGCATCCAGGTCGGCACGGCCATAGCTACACTTGTTCGCACTGGCTCCCGGAGTACAAACCACACCAACGCCCAAGGTTTGTCATCCCGTAGCGAAGCGGAGGGATCTGCTTCTGTGCCTGCCGATTCCCTAGTCGAACCGTTTATCCGGCTTCGTGAACTATGGGGCACCCATAAGCTCTCGAACTTAGACCGTGAGGCAAAGCGAGAAACTACTCCCGCCTATGACGATATTCGACCCGCTTTCGCATTGAGCTTTCCTTTTGGACAGAGAAAGCATGCTTCGACGTACACAACTTGGCCGCGTTTACCTGAAATCTTCCCAACATCTTTTCCTGGCATTAAAACCAGCCGTGACTCACTACTTGTCGATATCGACCGTGAAAGGCTTGAGAAGCGTATACGTCTCTACTTAAATTCGGGTGAATCCGACACGGTGGTTGCCGCCAATCTTCCCTCTGCAATGGAAGCACGTCCCCGCTTCGATCCGTTCGCTGCCCGGCACAAGCTGCTAGAGAGCGGCTTCCGGCCGTGGCAGGTTATCACCTATTCATATCGGCCCTTTGATGTGCGCTGGCTTTATTGGGAGCCTCGCACAAAGCTGCTAGATGAAAAACGTGAGGAGTATCTGGGCTGGACAGTTTTTCCAACCTTTACATTGATTGCCCAGCAGAAAACAAGAACTGTCGCCAGCCCTGCGCAAATCGTGACTTCGCCCGCGTGCTTGGACTTAATGGATCGCGGCGCGACATGCTTTCCAATATCCGGGTTAGCTGAGGCCAACTTCGACTGGGTTAATGGGAGAAACAACCGCCAAAGCGGACCAGTCAGGTTCTTATGCCCCAATTTTAGTGATGCTGCCGAGGATTACGTCGCGAGCTTCTCCATCCTAGGTGATCCAGGAAGGGATGCCGTTCAGTTCGAGAAAGCATCGCAGCCTCTTTTCTTCCATGCTCTAGCTGTTATGCACGCCCAACAATACCGGACAGAAAACGCCGGTGCTTTGCTGGTGGACTGGCCTCGTATTCCTCTGCCTGCGTACTTTGCGGACCTAGCTCGCTCCGCTGAGTTAGGCCGCCGACTCGCCGAACTTCTTAATCCAGAATCGGAGATCAAGCTGCAGGAGGAGTGGAGCTTCCTCGCTCGTCTCTACCTCCCTGCCGAAGTACCTGACAGCACCCGGGAGCGCGACCGCAACAACGCCGCGCGCTTCGCCGTGACCGCCGGTTGGGGTCGCGCTGGCCAGGGCAATACCGTGATGCCATCACGCGGCCACGCCCCCGAACGCGACTGGACCGAAAAGGAGCGGGAACGCCTTCGTACGCTTGCAGCGGCGCAGTCGCTTTCGTTTGAGGAGGTGGTGGAACTGCTTGGCGGCCGTTGCGTGGACGTGTACCTGAACCGCAAGAGCCACTGGGCCGCCGTGCCTGTAAAGGTCTGGCAGTACACCCTGGGCGGCTACCAAGTGCTGAAAAAGTGGCTCAGCTACCGGGAAGAACCTCTGCTCGGTGGTCCGCTGCACGAGGACGCAGCCCGCTCCTTTGCCCAGGTGGTGCGCCGCATTGCAGCCATCCTGCTCATGGGTCCCGCGCTGGACAGAAGTTATGCAGCCATTGTGCCGACAGCGACCGGGCTGCCGAAGTAGCCCCCAATCTCACTGTCAAGCCCCTGCATGACCTAAGTCCATTCGGCACAACTGCTTAGGGCTGGCACGAAACCCTGGTGCGTGGCATAGACTGGAGGAACCAGGGCGGGTCCTGTCAAAGCCACGGCAGAGTTCACTATTTCCAGGACAGTTCCGATGCGGGGACTTCGTAAGTTCCATGGTTGCAGAAATTTACGCGTAAGTTCCTGCGGTGGAGGAACTTACAGGAACTTCTCGGACGCGATCCTTTGGAATGAGGAATTTGCGTGCGGGATACAGGGCAGGGTGTGCTGGTGGTGCGTCCGCTTGTGGCATGTTCGCTAGAATCGAAGCAGGCCTGATTGCAGGCCGCAACGATACCAGCGCCAGAGGACGTGACGCACATGCAGGATCTTGCCACAGCCGCGAAGCAGACAGCCGAACTGCTGAAGACTCTAACCGCGGACGGCGGTTTGCGCCTGAAGTACCGCATCGTTGCGGGCGCGGGCGCGGCCGATCCGGATGGGTTGGAAGACCGGTTGATTTACGTGGACATCAGTGGTCCGGATGCGCACCTGCTGACCGATCGCGATGGCGAGATGCTGCGCGCGCTGGAGCACCTTGCGGCCAAGACGCTGCGGCTGGAACCGGACGAGCATGACCGCGTCTCGTTCGACTCAGACAACTTCAAGGCCGACCGCGCCGCCGACCTGCGCGAGATGGCGGAGCGCGGCGTGAACTACGTGCGCGACCGTGAGAAGCCCTGGAGCTTTGAGCCGATGAGCTCGCGTGAGCGCAGACTGCTGCACCTGATCCTGAAGACGCATGAAGACCTGCGCACGGAGTCGAGTGGAGAAGGTCCTCGCCGTTTTGTGGTGCTGTATCCGAAGGACATGCCCTCGCGCCCGGAGTCCAGATCGGACTCGCGGTCAGGTTCGCGCCGGGATTCGCGGCCGGACTCGCGCAACCGCGCCGACGAGATTGCCAAGCGCTTCCGGCGGCGGTAGCGCTGTGAGCGCTCCGCTGCGGTTGGTGCTGTGACCCTGTCGGTAGACACGATCGTTGCCATTGCCACGCCGCCCGGCCGCGGCGGCATTGGTATCGTGCGGCTCTCCGGCCCGGATGCGTTGCGTATCGCGGAGAAGCTTGTTCCCGTGCGCAAGCCGATCGCGCCGCGAACCGTGTGCTATGGCCATGTGCTGGATGCGGCAGGCGACCGCATCGACGATGCTCTGTTGACGTGGTTCCCCGCGCCGCACAGCTATACCGGCGAGGAGACGGCGGAGATCGCCGCGCACGGCTCGCCCGTGGTTCTGCAAACGCTGGTGGAGCGCAGCATCGCGCTGGGTGCGAGACTCGCGGCCCCAGGTGAGTTCACGGAGCGCGCCTTCCTCCGAGGACGCCTGGACCTGACGCAGGCCGAAGCCGTTCGCGACCTGATAGATGCGCAGACGCTGGCGCAGGCAAGGCTTGCGGCGGCGCAGCTTGGCGGCTCGCTGGCGCGCCAGGTGCAGCCGGTGAAGCAGCAGCTTGTGTCGCTGATCGCCGAGCTGGAAGCAGGCATCGACTTCGCCGAGGACGATCTCGACGTATTGCCTGCCGACGCTATCCTGAAGCGCATTGCAGCCATGCAGCCTTCGCTGCAGGCGCTTGTGCGCAGCTTTGCCGCGGGCAGGCTGCTGCGTGAGGGCATTCGGCTCGCCATTATCGGCAGGCCGAACGCGGGCAAGAGTTCGCTGTTCAACCGGCTGCTCGAGCGCGACCGCGCCATCGTGACCCCTATCGCGGGCACAACGCGTGACGTGGTGAGCGAACGCACCGTGCTGGAGGGTATTCCTGTAGAGCTGCTGGATACCGCCGGCCTGCGCGAGACCGACGACCAGGTCGAACGCATCGGCGTCTCACGCAGCCGCGAGGCCAGTGCCGATGCAGACGTGGTGCTGCTGGTGGCGGATGCGGTGGAGATGGCGAATGGCGGTCCGCTGGATCGCTGGATCGATGCCACGACCATGGCCCTGCTGGAAGGCAGGCCATGGCTGCTGGTGCGGAACAAGATCGATCTGCTGCAGGAAGCGACCGCGTACACGCAGGGTTCCTTTGGCGCGACCGCCCCGCTCACGGTGATTGACACCTCAGCGGTCACCGGCAAAGGCATGGACGAGTTGCGCGCGGCGATCCTGCGTGCGGCAAAGGGCTCCACGATGGATGGGGTTGCCGCAGAGGCGACGCTAACCAATTTGAGGCAGCATGGAAGCGTTGTCGATGCGGACATCTCGCTGGCAAACACGATCACGGCGGTTTCCGCCGGAGTGCCGCACGAGATGCTGCTGCTTTCGCTCTACGACGCTCTGCGCGCGCTGGATGAACTTACGGGCACCACCACGCCAGACGACGTGCTGAATCATATCTTCTCGACGTTTTGCATCGGCAAGTAGAAGCGTGTTTGTATCGGCCTTGGGCCCGAGGGATTCCATACGTTCCAGCGTATGTTCTGAGATGAGTTACTTCTGCGCATCCAGTTCGGCCAGCCATGCTGCACGTGCTTCGGCGTGCTGCCTGCCTCCCAGCCACGACTGCAGAATGAGCACGGCCGCGACCTGGTCGATGATTTGCTTGCGGTCCCGGCGAGCGGCAACAGTCGTGCGATGACCCGCACTGTTCAGGATTTCGTCCGCGGCCAGGGAGGTGAGGCGTTCGTCCCACAGATGCACCGGCAGACCGGAGTGCTGCGCCAGCTCCCTGCTGAAAGCCTGTACCTCGAGCGCCCAGGGTCCTGTCTCGCCAGACATGTGCAGCGGATTGCCGACGACCACCTGAATCACGCCATGTTTGCGGAAGAGGCGCAGCAGGTTGCGGCGGTCTTCGCCGCGGCCTTTGCGCCACACGGTCATCAGCGGCTGCACCGTGTAGCCCAGCGGA
>CALMAP010000236.1 GCA_937859825.1 uncultured Terriglobus sp.
AAACTCCACTACGGAACGAACCAGGGCGCGGTCACTCTGTTCCAGAATGCCTTCTTCTTCGCCAGCTTCCAGCAGAGCATCCACGGCTTCTTCGTTGCTCGCTTCCTCGGTTTGCTCATCGCTATGCTCCGCGAGGGAGGCGATGGAGAGCAGTAGGCCCGTAAGTAGCGTGAGAGGCGAAATCACATAGAAAATCGCCTGAAATACCCAGCGAATGCGAACACACCATCCACCGCGCGTGCGGGCAAACAGGATCTGCGGAACCAGCCGGTCGCACACCACAACCATCAGGGCAACTTCGATCAGCAGAATGGAAAAGCTCGCAGGATTGTGGCGTTCTCCACCGACACGGCTAAAGACAAGCGCCAGCGCGGCGACAGCCGTAAGCCGCAGGATGGAAGCAGAGAGTGCAATGGAATCTCGAGATAGGCCGAAGCGAGGCTCAATACCGTCTACCCAGGCATCCACGTTGGCTTGATACTCGCGTGCCAGAAACTTACCCATTTCAGAGTAGATACGGTCCGCGTAGGCGCACAGGATCAAAACAGCCAGCAGGATGACAACCAGCAGAAGGGAAATCACGATTTCCCCTTCAATTTCTTGGCTGAGGGCGCAAGCCTGTCTTTGGATTTTTTGGAAGGGTAAACCCGCTCGATCAGTCCTGAAGGAAGATTCAGCTTTTGACGCAATTCGATTTCGAGTTTGAGCATTTCTCCCGAGTCAGTCTCATGGTCGTAACCGGCCAGATGCAACAGACCGTGCAAAGTCAGCACCTGCACTTCAACATCAAGCGAGTGGCCGTGCTCTTCGGCTTGGTGATGGGCTGTGTCGACAGAAATTGCCAGGTCGCCGGCGACACCTTCCCCGTTTGCGGCTGCGGGAAACGAAAGAACGTCGGTCGCCTTATTTTTACCGCGATAGATCTTATTGAGTGTTCGGATGCGGGTGTCGTCCGTAAGCAGCAGGTTGACCTCTCCCGCAAGGCCAACCATTGTTTGAGCACGCTTAAGAAAACGCCGCACTTCGGGTTTGCGCAGGGAAGCGAAAAGGTTCGCACTGGCGCCGGGTTCAGGGGGTTCGATAACGATCAATCGAAACTCACTTAAGCAGAAGCCTGTACTGATGGTAACGCGCTGACCGTCATCGCCGCAGGCGGACTCGCCACAGGTGGTGCGCCTATGGCTGAACCCGGCGCCGGGTCACCAATCTCGAAGACAGGCGCGTCCTTCGGCACATGCAGGCGGCCCTTTGCCAGATAGCCGACGGTAAGCGCTCCTGCGACCTCTGGCTGAAGGATGACCAGGGGAAGGATGTATTTCTTGCTGCGGACAAGTGACTCCGCGATACCGTCTACCGGATGGCTTCTTGAAATCGTTCCGGGAACCTGCAAAATCGTGAACGCCGACATGTGTAGCTGCGGGTTCTTGCGCCCATAGGCCACAAGCGACCTGGCCACCTGCTTGGGGGTTGTCAGCCCCAGGTCTGCAATGAAGCTGCGGTGGATTGCGTGCGGAAAGTAGATATCAAGCACCACGCGTGAGAAGTCGGCGCAGTTGTGAAAGAAAAGGTTAAAGTGTCCCACGTCCTTGCGATCGTTGAAGTAGGCGATCAGCCGTGCGTCCTGATCCGCGGTGGTATCTGCCTGAAAGCCGTGGATCTTGCGGTCAAACGATGACCCGACCAATTGTGTCCACTCACCACCAGGAGGGGAGCCGCCGCTCTTTGGCGGCGCAAGCCCTTGCAGATGTGCCGCCCAGTAGGCGTCACGAAGCCGCTTCACATCCGCTTTGTTCACGCTTCTGGGGACATCGTGAGGGCTCTCGACGGCGTAGAGATAGGGAACAAGAGGAACCGCGATCCAGTCGTCGTGATGAATTTTGTGATACCGGCTTATGACCACGCCAAGCTCGCCTGCCCTGCAGGACCTGAGCTCTGTTGGCGTCTCCGCACAGATGTTGTTCAGGTAAACGGCGGCATGACCGGTGGGATTGAATGCGCCAAATTCGCCATAGGGCTCTTCCATAAGCAGGGCCACAGACGCGTGACAGATGCCTGCCGCCCAAAACAGCAGAGTGGTGAGCAACGGGCACATCCACCAGCGTGCGGTGTGTGTCGTTTTTCTCGCGCAGGGTGTGAACCTTAAGAACATTCGTTTCTCTCACTTTACAAGCAAAGGAGAAACTGCCCGTATGGCCGAGAGAAACAGAGTCCGTTACTCTTGGTTGGGGTCACCGGGCAGGCAAGACGGTGCATTTTCTTGATCTTGAGAGGGAACGTGACGCGTTTTCCGAATTACCTGTTCCGGCCCCTGTTGTCACCAACCCTGCTCGCTTCAATTTGTCTTTGCATTCCGGTTAGTCTGCCTTCACGTGCAGAGGCGCAATTGCTTATGCGGGCGCCGCGCCCGCTGCTGGTGATCGGCTTTATGGGTGGACGAGTCCGGGCCGACAACATGATTCACAAAGAAGCACTGATTGCCATGGATCTGCGCGCGCGAAACCCCAGCGAGGTCCAGGTATTTACCTTTGCCAACCACGATGGCGCGTTACCGCTGCAGTCCGTGGTCAAGTCACTTGATGCCAACCATGACGGCCTTCTCAATGAAGAGGAGAAAGCCTCCGCCCGGATTGTGATTTACGGCCACAGCTGGGGAGCTTCGGAAGCGATCCATCTCGCTCGTGAACTAAACGCCCGGCAGATCCCTGTGCTCCTGACTATCCAGGTAGACAGCGTTCAGAAGCCCGGCGAAAACGACGAGGTGATTCCACCCAACGTGCACGAGGCAATGAACTTTTACCAGACGGAAGGCCTGCTTCGCGGCCGCAAGCAGATCCGACCGGAAGACCCTCACCGAACTACTATCCGGGAGAATCGCCAGATCAGCTATCGGCAATTACCGGTCTCCATCCATGAGTTCCCGTGGTATGCACGGGTCTTTATGCATGCCCACATAGAAATCGAGAATGATCCAGCGCTCTGGAGCCACATCGAAAATGCAATTCAGAGTGAGATTCAGTAGATGACTCAAGAAGCGGCCAAACAAGATGTCCGGCCGCTTCTTAAGTCAGTTATTGCATTTTGGGAGCAGCAATCACCTGGGATGTTGCTTCCATGCCACTTTCATTCAACCCAAGAGACAACTGTTGTTGCCGTGCATGGGTGTCATAGGCACGAACGATGCGTTGCACCAGAGTATGGCGTACGACGTCACCATCTTCAAAGTGCGTAAAGCGCACTCCTTCCACCCCATCCAGAACGGTCAACGCGTCAAGCAGTCCGGAGCGCTTTGGATTCGGGAGATCGATCTGCGTCAGGTCGCCTGTAATCACGGCCTTGGAACCCATGCCAAGCCGTGTGACGAACATCTTCATCTGCTCGATGGTCGTATTCTGCGCTTCGTCCATGATGATGAACGCATCGGAAAGCGTACGGCCGCGCATGAATGCCAAGGGTGCAATCTCGATAACGCCTTTTTCCAGCATTTTGTCGACGCGATCGCGGTCCAGCAGATCGTAGAGCGCGTCGTAGAGTGGGCGCAGGTAGGGATCGACCTTTTCCTGAAGCGAGCCGGGAAGAAAGCCGAGCCGTTCGCCTGCCTCGACGGCTGGCCGCACCAGAATGATGCGGCTGACTTTTTTCGCCATCAGTGCACTTGCCGCCATTGCCACAGCAAGATAGGTCTTGCCCGTGCCGGCAGGACCGATACCGAAGGTCATATCAGCGGCTTCGATGTTTTCGACGTATTTGCGCTGATTTGTCGAACGCGGATTGACCATGCGCTTGATACCGCTGGGCATGCGCTGTTTGCCGCTGTCCACAATTTGTTTGAGGGTGACATTCGGGTCGGCAAGCGCAAGCTTTACAAGTGCATGCAGTTCCGGTCCGGCAAGCGTGACACCGGAGCGCCGCAGACTGTCAAAGTCGCTGAAGATTCGTTCGACCAACTGAACAGCATCCGGTTCACCAGACACCTCGAGTGCATGGGAGCGAAGGTCGATGGTGACGCCGAGAGCCTCTTCCATGACGTGAAGGTTCTCATCGCGTACACCAAACAGTGCCTCTGTGTTCGGCGAAATCTGAAGCGAGCATGTGACCAGGTCTTTTACCAAGCGGAGTCCTTTCGTCCGTTATGGGCGGTTTGATTCACAGGAATTGTGATGAGGGAAGAGCAACTTCGAACCTTCGCGCGACGCACGGGAGTGCGGCTGGCGTTTCTTGTCGGTCGGCTTGGAGTCGATACCCAATGGGTCAGAAGTTGCGGTGAGAATAGCGCGGCGAAACATCGTCGTCAAGGGAGCAGACCACAAAAGATTGGGCGATAGCCGAAGCCACCGCCCACAGGTTGATGTTGCGTCTCAGATTAGAACAGCAGGCGAACCGCGAGCTGGATCTGCCGCGCTCCGCCGATACCGACCTGGTTGGTGACCGTGTTGGTCAACACACCAAAGTTTCCATTGCCTGAGGTGCTGGCGGCGAACGGTGTTCCTGGCTGAACAGTGTTGGCCAGGGTTCCGCTGGTCGGAATGCCCTGCGACAGGCGCACCGTGCCAGGGTTGGCAAAGTTGGCGTGGTTCAGCACGTTGTAGACGTCCGACGTGAACTTCAGCCGGGTGCGCTCGGTAAAAGCGAACTCCTTCTGCAGGGTCAGATCCAGTTGCGCAAGATTCGGGCCGGAGTAGTCATTGCGGCGCGAGTTGCCGAAGGCGCCTGCTGCCGGTGCGGTAAATGCAGCTGGATTCAGGTAGTTGAGCCCATTCTTCAAATACGGGCTTACACCCGAAACCAGGTTTGGCCGGCGGACGTTCCGCGTGTTGCCACCGCCTGGAACATTCTGGACAGCCACCGTGCAGATGCCGTTTCCGTACACGCTGCCGTTGTAGGTAAACGGAGAACACTGCGAGGTTTTCACGATGGGCGACGAGAAGGTCTGTCCTGCATAGGGACCGCTAACGCCCAGGTAAGCGATGTCTGGACGCGTGATGAGAACGTCGATCGGCACGCCGGAACGGAAATTCACAATGCCGCCCAGTTCCCATCCGCCTGCCACAACATCCAGTGCATTGCCGAGGTCATACTTCTTTCCTTTGCCGAAGGGCAGGGCATAGAGCGTCGTCATGTTTAGTGAATGGCGGATGTCGAAAGTGCCGCGGCCGTACTCCGGCTTCGCGCCGTAGATCTGCAACGGTTCCTGTGCCGTGGTCGCTTCGTTCGAACCGGACGAGGTCCCCAGTTCATGCGCCCAGGTGTACTGTGCACCCAACGATAGGCCGCTGCTGAAGCGTCGCTGCAGCGTTGTCTGCATGGAGTGGTACTGGTCCGTTCCGCCCGAGGTCTTGTAATCGATCTCGGCGAACCGGCCACCAAACTGGCGCGTAGCGGAACCGGCACCGTTCCCACCGCTGGTGGTCACGCCCGTAATCAGGTTGGTGATCGAGCGTAGAAAGAGGTTGCGGTTCGATGACCCCACGTAGCCGATCATGAACTGCATCTGTCCTGGCAGTTCCTGCTGGATGGACGCCGTGTAGGTCGTTACTCGCTCGGGGACTTTGTACGCGGATGTGTATGCTCGGGGCTGGTAGCCCAGCGTCGGACTATTGATGTCATAGGTCGCGTACACATCCGTCTGCGGATTGATTGGATATACCTTGCCGCTGGTGAAAGTACGAGTGACGCGATCGTTCGCTTCCGGCTGGATCTGGTCTTCCGTCTGGCCAGGGCCGTAGTAGGTGCCGATACCTGCACGAAGAACCGTCTTGTTGTTTAGAGAGGCCGGTGCATAAACCAGTGCAACACGTGGTCCAAAGTTGTTCAGGTTCGAGTGAAACCAGTCCCCTGAGTACTTCGGAAGAATATTGCCGCTCGGAATATCGAAGAAAACGTCCTTGTTTCGGTTTTCGTGCAGCGGGGAGTAGTACTCGTAACGCATGCCGTAGCTCAGCGTAAGATTCGGCCTGATCTTCCACTCATCCTGCGCGTAACCGATGTAGTAGGTCTGCTTCACCAGAGCATTGCCGCTCAGTCCGGTAAACGGGCTAAGGTCGCTCAAATTGCCGAAGAACTGGATCTGTGCGGGTTGGTTACCGGGAGTCGTGGCGTTCCCCGTAAACTGCGCGACCGAGTTATAGGTGTATGTGGTGCCACCGAGTTGGTCGTTATAGAGAGAGCGCGGCCGGACCTCCACTCCGAACTTCAGGTTATGGTTTCCGGCAACACGGGAGAAATTGTCGATGAAGCTGTATTCCTGACCTGTGTAGGGAGCGCCCACGCCGTTAAATGAGGACGAGAGGGAGATAAGCGCGCCCACATTCGTCAAGCCGGCAATCGCAATGCGGGAACGGCTCAGGTCTACGTTTGGGCTCACGCCACTGATGCCTTGCACGCGCATCTTGACGCCATTGAAGCCGAACTTCGTCTCGTTGAAGATGCGGGGTGACAGCACCTGGTTCAGCACAATGGTGCCGTTCTGCGGTACTTCAACCTGGCCGAAACGGCTCAACGATGCGTCCTGCACCTGCGACGCAACACCCTGATCGCGGTTGTACCGGGCGTACAGGCTGAACTTGTTGTTGATATGGTAGTCGAACCGGATGTCACCGAAGTTCTCGTTGACGGTGTTCTGGCCTATCGTGATTACGCCGTTCAGAACGCCCGCTGCATTGACCGTGTTCGCAACGGGAAAGGCGGCCAGAAGCGGAACGATGGCAGGCGTGTACTGGGCCGCGTTCGCACGATCCTGCGCGCTTAACGTGGTCTGGTTATAAGCCTGCACGAACGTCTGACGCAGCCCTTCGTACGTCGCGAAGAAGAAGAGCTTGTCTTTGAGGATTGGACCGCCGACGGACCCGCCGAACTGGTTTAGGCGAAATTTGGGACTGTTGTTCAACGTGTTCACGCGGTTGAAGTAATTCCGCGCGTCGAAGAAGTCGTTACGCAGATACTCAAATGCCGATCCGTGCAACGCGTTCGTGCCCGATTTTGTGACGAAGCTGATCTGACCGCCGGTGCCAGTGCCAAGCTCCGCCGGGTACCCCGAGCTGTCCACGCGGAACTCCTGCACGGCTTCGAGCGACTGCTGCAGACGGAAGATCGAAGTGAGCTCACCGTTGAGGTTGCCGGGAGAAGTGTCGATGATCGAGCCGGCGTCCACGCCGTCGATTCGGATAATGTTCTGCTCGACGGATCGTCCTGAGAAGTGGATGTTGTCGAACGTGCCGGAACCGGCATTGGTCGCGCCGGGAACAAGAAGGTAAAGCTGCGAAATTTGACGGCCGTTGATGGGAAGCTGCTGGATCTCCCGTGGCGCGACGTTCGCTCCAATTTTGGCGGAAGACGTGTCGAAATCAACGATCGCTCCGGCATCTACCGTTACGGAGGTTTCCGCGCCCGCGAGTGGCAGGGTGTAGTTTTCCGTGAGCTCCTGGCCAACTGCGAGCGTCAGGTTCTTTTGCTGTGTCGAAGAGAAGCCATTTGCCGTTACCGTGATGTCATACGTGGCGGGTGGTAGCGACACTGCGATGTAAAGGCCTTCCTCATTTGCGACCACGGTACGTACCTGACCCGTCGCGTCATTCTTGATGTTGATCGTAGCGTTCGCCACAACAGCTCCGGACGGATCGGTGACCGTGCCGGTAAGCCGGGCTGTCGTTGTTTGCGCCGCTGCGGTAAGTGTCAGCGTGGCGGCTAGTGCGAGCGACATGGCAGTTATGCGAGCGATGCTTCGCTTCGCCAATGTGGGAGTTTGAGTTGGCCTCATAGCTCCTGAGCGTGAGGGCACAATGTTTCCACAACGTGAGGACAGGATGAATAACATGTGACAAGGGCAGTAGCGCGGTGAGCCTGGCCGTATTCCCCACAAAAGGTTGCGAACGCAATCGAACTCTCGTATGATGAAAAGGTTGCGAGGAACAGTCAGTGAAAACTGCGTGAGTTTCTTCGCGAAAAGATTCCGCATGGCACCGGGACTTCTGGTCTGCGAGCCGGCACAAGAGAAGAGAGTTCATGGCAAATCATGTTTCATCCGTAAAGCGCGCCAAGCAGACCCTGGCGAAAACGGCAGTCAACCGCTCTAACCGCAGCAAGCTGCGCGGCACTCTGCGTCAGATGCGTGAAGCCCTTGTGAAGGGCGACGCAAACGCGGCCCGCGAGCAGTACCGTGCTACCGTCTCCCTGCTGGATAAGTCCGTGCAGAAAGGTGTTCTGCACGACAACACTGCGTCGCGTTATAAGAGCCGTCTGAATGCTCGTCTCAAGGTACTTGCAACAGCCGCTGCATAAACCTGACTGCAATAGCGACAAAAGGGCACAGACACCGTC
>CALMAP010000237.1 GCA_937859825.1 uncultured Terriglobus sp.
AAGTGGGAGAATCGACCGGTGCGCTGCCGACGAATCAGAAATACTTCAAATCCTTCTTAGAGGAATAATTTTATAAATCACTCAGTGCCGTTTTGAGTCTGATTGAGCCCGCGCTGCTGATCGGCATGGGTGTGCTGGTCGCCTTCATCCTGCTCTCGCTCTACCTGCCGATCCTGCAGCTCGGTGCGAATACGGTGAGCCGCTAGACATATCCGCGCAGAGAAGGAAAGCAAGCAAACGATCTTTCTTCCCTTCCGTTTGCCGCGCCTGCTAGAGTTGCTCGAAAACCTGCGCGAGCCGTGGGTGGAGCGACACACGTTGGCAAGCGTTTCTTTTTCCGAGTTACAGACCATCATCCACCAGGCTTTTCTGAATGCAGGCATGCGCGACCCGGATGCAGCAACGTGCGCGCGCATCCACACAGAATCGACCGCAGACGGTGTGACATCGCACGGCATCAACCGTGTGCCGCGCTTCGTGGAGTACATCGAAAAGGGCTTCATCAATCTTGAAGCGAAGCCGCAACTCACGAAGCAATTCGGCGCGCTGGAGATCTACGACGGGCAGCGCGCTCCCGGTGTGCTGAACGCGCTCTGGTGTACCGATCGCGGCATGGCTCTTGCGTCGGAACAGGGCATTGCACTCATCGGGCTCCGCAACACCAATCACTGGATGCGTGGTGGCGCGTATGGATGGCATGCTGCAAACCAGGGCTACGTGCTGATCGCGTGGACGAACACGGAGTCGTGCATGCCTGCCTGGGGCGGCAAGGACACCCGCGTTGGCAACAATCCCTTTATCATGGCTGCTCCCCGGCCAAAGGGAGCGGTGGTGCTGGACATGGCCATGTCGCAGTACTCCTACGGCAAGCTGCAGGTTACGCGGCTCAAGGGGGACCGCCTGCCTTTCCCCGGCGGCTTCGACAGTGCGGGCCACCTTACCGACGAGCCCGGTCCGATCGAGCAGTCGCAGCGCATTCTTCCCATGGGCTTGTGGAAGGGCTCGGGCTTTGCCATCCTTTTGGATGTTCTTGCCGCCGTGCTGTCTGACGGTTTGCCGACGAACGGCATCGACGCACTCCGATCCGGCAGTTGTGTCGGCTGTTCGCAGGTCTTTATCGTGGTCGATCCGCGCAAAATCGGCAGTGAGGAGATGGCAGCCCAAATTGCCGACAGCGTAGTGGACTATGTGCACAGTTCCACGCCGGATGAGAAGGGATCCCTCGCCGACTACCCCGGCGAAGGCGCGAGCCGCAGGCGCGAACGGCAGATGCGCGACGGTATCCAGGTAGACGACGGCATTCTCGCCGAAGTGCGAAAGCTGGCAGAGAAGAAGTAGAGCGGGAGCAGTATGCAGCCAGATGCAGTACGACAGACCGCCGTGGATCCAGCAGCCAGTGCGGACGAAGATCGGCTGTATCGCAAGGTCATGCTGCGCATCCTACCGCTGTTCTTTCTGGGGTTCGTCTTTTCCTATCTGGACCGGGTGAACATCAGCCTGGCCAAGCTACCCATGTCGCGGGACTTCGGCCTGAGCGACCATGCCTTCGCCATCGGCGCGAGCATCTTCTTTTGGGGCTACATGCTGCTTGAGGTGCCAAGCAATCTGCTGCTGCAGCGTGTCGGCGCGCGTGCGTGGATCGCGCGCATCATGGTCACCTGGGGCCTAGTCTCCATGTTGATGATCTTTTCGCGCAGCCAGACGGTCTTTTACTCGCTGCGCCTGCTGCTCGGCATCTGCGAGGCAGGCTTTGTACCCGGCGTAATGTACTACGCGAACCTGTGGTTTCCGGTGCGCCGCCAGAGCGGCATGTTCTCGCTGTTTCTGCTGGCACTGCCCACAGCCGAGGTGATTGGTGGCCCGCTCTCCGGCCTGATTCTTGACCACATGGCCGGGGTGGGTGGCCTGCACGGATGGCAGTGGCTCTTCCTTCTGGAAGGTCTGCCCACCGTTCTGCTTGGCGTCGTGATTTACGCGTTGTTGCGTGACCGTCCGCAAGACGCGGAGTGGCTTACGCCTCAGGAGAAGACCGTGATCGCGACGAACCTTGCGTCTGAGGTTCACGGCAAATCGCACCGGTTTATGGACGCGTTAAAGTCGCCACGCATCTACTTGCTGATCGCCATCATGATCCTCTTCAACACCGGCTTTTATGGTCTGGTCTTCTGGATCCCGACCATTCTGCAGAATGCCGGCGTACTGAATAGTGGCAGGATCGGCCTGCTGACAGCGGTACCATTCGCCGTGGGTGGCGCGGCCATGTTGCTGACGGCACGCCTGGCGGAGCACACCGGAAAGCATCGGCTAATCGGATCGGCAAGCGCCATCGTCGCGGCGGTTGGCATGTTCGCTGCCAAGCTGCTGGAAGGGCAGTTGCCGCTGGCGCTCACCGCCCTGTCGCTTTCCATTGCGGGAGTACTCTCGCTGATGCCGATCTTTTGGACACTGCCTGGGCGGCTGCTTTCGGGCAGCGCGGCTGCGGGTGGTCTGGCGTTGATCAACTCCTGCGGCAGCCTGTCGGGTGTGCTGGGCGTGCTCATCATCGGCTATGCAGGCATGCAGCTTGGCATGTCTGTGTTGGCCGCAATGCTCTTATTGAGCGGTGTGCTGCTGTATGCCGCGTACCCTCGACACACGCTGCAAAGCCCGCCTTTGCAGGCACTGGTGGCGGAGTAGCTGAGTTTTACAAGGAGAAGATATATGCTTGCAGCCGTTCTGCGGGAACCCGGCAGGATCGTGGTGGAGAACTGGGAGATACCCGAGCCGCAGCCGGGCCAGGTGCAGGTGCGCGTACGCGCCGGTGGCATCTGCGGCTCGGACCTGTCGTACTACTTCAAAGGCAAAAGCGGCGACTTTGCCATGAAAGAGCCGTTTGTGCTCGGCCATGAGATTGCCGGTGAAGTCACCGCCATTGGTGACGATGTGACCGAGGTCAAGGTCGGCCAGCGCGTCGCGGTCAATCCAGGCCTGAACTGCGGCACCTGCCGGTTCTGCGTCCGAGGCATGACCAACCACTGCCTGCACATGCGATTTCTTGGCAGCGCGTCCGTCTTTCCGCACATGCAGGGTGCTTTCCGTGAATACATCAACGTGGCGGAGCGCCAGTGCGTGGCCGTACCGGGTGATTTTGACTTCGCGATGGCGTCCATGGCGGAGCCGCTGGCCGTAACGCTGCATACATTGCGCCACCTGCCCAGCCTGATCGGCGCAAAGGTGCTGGTTGTGGGTTGCGGGCCCATCGGCTGCCTGCTGGTCGCCGGTGCCAGGCGGGCCGGTGCCCAGACCGTGACCGCCATCGACCTGGCAGAGCCCGCTCTCGCAAAGGCAAGAGAAATGGGAGCGGACGAGACCTTCTCCGCCGCCGACACCTCACTCGCGGAGACGTGGATGCAGCGCCGCGGCACCTTCGATGTCGTGATCGAAGCGTCGGGCAGCCCAGCGGGTCTGGACACAGCGTTGCGCGCGGCACTCGCGGGAGGAACCGTGCTGCAGGTGGGCAACATGCCTGCGGGGCAGTCACCCGTCGCGATCAACTTCATCATGTCGAAAGAGCTGCGCTATCTCGGCTCCTTCCGCTTCGGTGCGGAGTACGCCACGGCCGTAGAAGAGATCGTGCGCGGCAAGATGGACCTGCGCCCGCTGATGACGCACCGCTTTCCGCTGCATGACGCCAACGCCGCCTTCAGCATGGCGCAGGACCGCAGCCAAAGTATGAAGGTGCACCTGGATTTTGATTGACCGTGCAGGGCCAAAGGCCCGTGCCATAACAGACTGGGCCGAA
>CALMAP010000238.1 GCA_937859825.1 uncultured Terriglobus sp.
GACCGTGTGTGGATTGCGCGAGATGGTCCATACAGCTTCTCTTCATCCTACAGTTTCGGTCCGGGTCGCAACGGTTCTGCTGCGATTTGGAACAACCTTCTTTAACGCACAATCAGGCGCTGGGCGGTGCTGCCGATGGTGATCTGCTTAGTTCTGCTGAAGGGCAAGGCGACGTTGTAGGTGTTGGAGACGAGCACACTGGACGTCGTTCCGACCGTATTCGCGGACGACCAGTTGGTCGTCACAGTCCACGCGGCCTGGTCGAGCAGAAGGTTGTTTTTGACTACCTGCTGAATGAGCGCATCGCTGGCCGAACTTTGGCTGGTGATGCTGTGCAGGCTGGCATAACGCGCGCCCGCCTGCGCCGCATAGCATGCGGTGCTGTATTTCAGCATCAGAATGCCGAACTGCACCACGCCGAAAACCATCAGCAACACTACCGGCATCAGCAGCGCGACTTCGATGAGTGCGCCGCCGTCTTCAGCATGGAAGCGGGAAAGGCCCGTCCGCCTGAATGAGAATTTCCGCATCATTTCGTCCACGGCACCCGGTAGATCGCCTGCCCGTTTACGGTCACGCTTGAGGCAATGCCGTTGACACCGATCATCGCGGGCACCGTCGCAGTCGTTACGACTTTCACGTAGTGGATCGGCGTGCCATAGGAAGAGCAGTTGTACGTGTTGGCAACCACGGCGCCTCCAGGCGAGCAGCTATAAAAGTAGGTCGCCGTAGCGGTCAGCCCAGACAGCGTGGGTGAAGCCGCCTTGGCCGCGTTCTGCATGCCCGTAGCGTCTTTCTGATTTCCAGCGACTGCGCCGTAAGCGGCGCCGGCATTTGCCGCTTCGGTGGCCTGCATTTTGCGCTCGACGTATACGCCGTAGTTGATTGTGCCTGCAAGCAGCAGGGCCATCAACGGCAGCGCGAGCGCAACTTCGACCAGAGCGCTGCCTTGCTCATTCCGCAACAGATCAAGCGCGTATTGGTTCATTCCGCAAGCCCACCCAACGGCCGGAACGGGTTGCCGCCAGAAAGCGAAGAGAAGTTACTTTGAAGAGAAAGCGTGCTGTTCGATACGAGCAGGTTGTCTGCCAGAATGCCACCGTAGTTCGGCGCTACAAAGTAACCTGATTTCACTGCCATTCCTACGTTTGTCAGATACCAGATTCCGTCTCCGTAGAAGGTCGTGCTGGTCATTACGAAGTCCTGCGCACTTGTGGTCGTCGTGTTCCGGTCGGTCATGACACTGATCCCGGCGAGGGCCCCCCCGCTTGTAGTAGAAGGCGCAGTAAGAGAGACGGTCGAGTTGGTAAGCGACAGCTTGCCCCAGGTGCCACGGCTAGGGTCTTTGGTGAAAAACAGCATCACGCCATTGCCTGCAAAGGTGCACTTGTCGATCGTCAGGCTGCCGGCAAACACATACAGGCCAGGGTAAAGGGTTACGACAACACCCGTGTTGGTGCAGGTAAAAACACTGTTGCCGCAATACGTTGCAGGATAGGCGGTTTGGCTTGCTGATTGATTCGTTGCGCTAACGTCTGTCTGGGCGCAACTGCCCGCAGATGGCTGTACAAGGTTGCGCAGCGGATCCAGCATGGTCTTCGCGTTGTAGCGCGGTGGTGTTGCGCCGCTGTTGTTCCAGGCCGATCCACTGGACGGCCCAGTGATGTTTTCTGCAAGAACTGAAAAACTTGAATTTGCATCGACTGACGCACCGTCGTTGATGTAATAAGGACAGTTCCCGCTGATCGTGGCCGAAGTGGTCGCGAGCTGATAGGTGGTCGTGTTCGCGGTGCCGGTGAGGTACACACAAGGTGTAACCAGCGCGACTGATTTTGTGTTCAGGGTCGCGGTGCTGTTACTCAGGAACTTCAGAAAAGTGCTGGACTGCGGCTGCGTGATGGTCGCCTGAATGGCGTCGTACCATCCCGAGAAGGTACCGGTAGATGGCCGCATCGTTATGTTTACGGTAGTGCTGCCGGTCCCGTCCGTAAAGCCGTTGATGCCCGCGTCACCCTTGCCTGCTGTGGCCCAGTTGCCGGTGCCGCGCTCGTATTCCAGCTCGGCGGCGAAGGCCGCTGCGTCCGTGGCGGACTGCATTTGCAACTTATGCATCTGCATCAGACCCACGTCCACAGCAAGGCCGCAGCAAAGCAGCAGGCCGGTCATCAGGATGGCAAGATATGCGAGCACGGTGCTGGAAAGTCCTTCTGCTAATTGCGGCAGTTACGCCTTTCTTGTTATCGGCCCCGCAAAGTTTTTCGTCAGTCTGGCTCATGTTGCGCCACGAGACTCCGATGAAGGTTGCAAGCGCCTCCTGATTTACGGGTCTTCAAGACCGTTCATCCCGATGCGAACTTACCCACGGAGTGATTGACATGCAGACAGTAAAGACGACTCTCGTTCGCCTGATGAACGAGGAACAGGGACAGAACATGATTGAGTACGCGCTCGTTGCAGGCGTGATTGCACTTGGCGCGATCGTTGCCATGACCGGCCTCAAGAACCAGATCCAGAACGCGTTCAGCTCGGTCGGCAGCCAGCTCGCCAACAACGTTTAACTCGCATTCGCTAACTTCGTGGCGGGAGGAGGGTGTGACTCTCCTCCTCCTCCTCCTGAAACGCCAACCTCAACTTTCGCCTTGCCAGTACCTTGAGCGAGGCATGGAACTTTCTGCCTGGAGCGGATCATGCCTCACCTTTCTCTCGACATCGCGTTCTCCGCACTTGCGCTTGGCTGTGCGGCGATTGCGTCAGTCACCGACCTGCGCGAACGCCGGATCCCCAACCGCCTGACCGGCCCGGCCGTAATGGTCGCACTTACCCTGCACTTTGCCGCAAGCGGCTGGGGCAGCTTCGGTACGGCAACGCTGGCGGGACTCATCGGCGGCGGTGCCATGCTCCTGTTTTTTCTTGCAGGGGGCATGGGCGCGGGTGACGTGAAACTGATGGCCGCTCTCGGCTGCTTTGTAGGCATCCATTCCATCGGCACCCTGCTGATCGCAACCGCGCTTTGTGGCGGTGTTGCCGGTGTGCTTCTCGCGGCGCGGCGCGGCATGCTTCGCCACACGCTTCAGAAGACCTGCGCCCTGGTCGACCACCACGGCAGTCACGGACTGGTGCCACACCCGGACTTCAACGTGCAGGCCCCCAACCAACTTCGCATGCCCTTTGCCGTACCCATGGCGATGGGCTGCCTGATTGCGCTTTGCGCGCAGCTCTATTCGCAACTGCGGACGGCGTAATTCCATGAAAAACTCCAAACGACTTTTGACCGCAAGCGCTGTTGCCCTGGTTCTCTCTGGCGGATGCACCGCGGTGCTGAGCTGGACGGTCTCGCGCTCGGCTGTGTCCGCGCGGGAAGTACGCACCAGCTATGCCGCACCCACGCATCCTGTGGCCGCAGGCAAGGCGCTGGAAGCAGCAGACCTCCACATGGTGGAGTGGCCAGCGAGCAGCCCCGTCCAGGGGGCCTTTGCCCGTGTGGAAGACGCGCTCGGCCGCACCGCTCTTTATCCATTGGTCCCCGGACAACCCGTGCTGGAAAGCGACCTGAGCGCCCGCGGCGCCGGTCCTGGCCTGGCCGGACGTATCCCCAGCGGCATGCGCGCGCTTGCGCTGCGCTCCGACGAGATTGTGGGCGTGGCCGGCTTTCTTGGCCCCGGTTCCCACGTGGACATGTTGGTGACCTTCCACTCTGACGGCGGTGCTGCACCCTCAACGGTGAGCACGCTGCAGGACGTCGAGGTCATTGCCGTGGGCCAGCAGTCCGAGCCCGATCCGCAGGGACGCCCCTCAACCGCCACGGTTGTAACGCTTCTACTCACCCCGGAGCAGGCGCAGCGCGCCCTGCTGGCAAGCTCGCAGGGAACGGTGCACTTCGTGCTGAGAAATAACACAGACCAGGCGGCAGGGAATACCGCGCCCTCCACGCTTGCAGATCTTGGTGCGCAGCGTTCGACGCAGTCCACGCTGGGCATGATGGCGGCTGCTCCGAAAAAACCCGCAGTCCCGCGCCCGATTGGCTCACCTTTGAAGGCATCCGCGCCGATGACGGTAGAGACGGTTTTAAACCAGACCACCGGCGAAAGGAAGCCGCAGTAATGCTTCGACTTCAAGCAAAGCAGATTGCTCTCGCGGCGGTCGCTGCGGCCTCCAGCCTTGTGCCGGTGTGCGCGCAGGTCGCAGCGATCCCGGCGGCTGCGGTAAACATCGCAGCCGCACCCAATCCTCCCGCCCCACTGGACAGCGCCGCCGGATTCGCCTCTCCGGCTTCGGCAACCTCGGTCCAGTCGCTGCACCTGATCGCCGGGCGCTCGCTGGTGCTGCACACGGCGCGTCCTCTGAAGCGCATCTACATCGGCAATCCTGAGCTGTTGCAGTCGTACACCAGCAACCCGAATGAGGTTGTGCTCACGGCCAAGGTACCCGGCTCCAGCACCGTTGTGCTCTGGGACCAGGCAAACACCTCGTACCTCTACTCCGTTTCCGCGGACGAGGACAGCACGCAGTTGAGCAATGCCCTGCGCGATGCCTTTCCTGAAGCCGACTTCCTGCTGGAGAGCCACGAGGGCCGCCTGTACCTGACCGGCACTGTCTCCAGTGACGCCATGCTCGAGGCAATGGGCAAGATGGCCTCGTCGTACAACAAGAACCTGGTAAACGCCCTGCGCGTTCTGCCGCGGCATGGGCGGCAGGTGCAATTGAAGCTGCGCATCGTGGAAGTGGATCGCGCCAAGGCAGAGCAGTTTGGCATCAATTTCTTCAATAACAGCCGCACCGCCGTGAGTACCACAACCGGGCAGTTCGGCGGTACCAGCGTGAGCAGCGGCTCCAGTTCGGGTTCAACGAGCACTGGCTCTACGCCGACGCTTTCGGTGGCCGATCCGCTGAACTTCTTTCTTTATAACTTCAAATGGAACTTTGGCACTACAATTCGCGACCTTGAAACCAAACAGGTCCTGCAGATTCTCGCCGAACCCACCCTGACCACACTCAGCGGCCTGCCCGCCCGCTTTCTCTCCGGTGGCGAGTTTCCGGTTCCGGTGGTGCAGGGCGGCATCGGCACCAGCAACGCGGTCACGATCATCTACCGGCCCTACGGTGTGAAGGTGGACTTTACCCCGCAGGTGAACACCGACGGCACCATCCATCTGAAGATCGCGCCGGAAGTGAGCGCGCTGGACTACACCAACTCCGTGACCGTCTCCGGAACCACGGTACCAGCGCTCTCAACGCGCAAAGCCGAGACGGAGATCGAGATCAAGGACGGCCAGAGCTTTGTGCTCTCCGGCCTGCTCGACCATCGCACGACCGACAGCTTCTCCAAGACTCCGGGCATCGCGTCGGTGCCGGTGCTGGGTCAGCTCTTCAAGTCGAAGAACGTGAACCACTCCGTGACCGAGCTGATGGTGATTGTGACGGCCACCGTCGTTGACCCGCTTGCGGACACGGCGTTACCGGACCAGCCAAAGATGGCTGTGCCAAACATGGAGAGCAACGACTTCGACCGCGCGATCTACCCGAACGTTCGCCGCGAACTGCCGAAACCAGGCGCAGCCCCAGTGAACGAAAAGCAGGGTCCGCGCAAGCCGGTCACGCTGCAGCTTGCAGCCGTCTCGCAGCAGGAAGAAGCCGATCGCATGGTGGGTCCGCTGAAGCGCATGGGTTACAGCGCACAGGTGCAGCATGAGGCGCAGGACGCGCTTTACCACGTCACGGTCGGGCCGTTTTCTGACCGCGCCACGGCACTTGCACGCGAACAGGAACTAACCGACGCGGGCTACCACGTCACGCTGCAATAGCAGTGGAAAGGGCGAGCTGATGGACTCCACAACAAACAACGGAACCGCGGTGCAGGCTACCTTTTGCGTCTGCGCGGGGGAAGAGGTCGTGCGCGCGGTGGCGAACTGCACCGCCCAGGTGCCCGGGTTCTTCTTCGCGGGTGCATTCAACGACTACATCACCGCGGAGAAGCGTCCACACTTTCCCGCGACCATGAAGGCGGCCAGCGGCTGCGTTGCGTTCATCGACTTCGATAAGGCACCGGATCTCGCGCTGAAGACCGCCGAGCGGCTGCGGCAAATCTTTTTGAAGCGCATCCACATGGTGGCGGTCGGTACAAACCTTGACGCCAACACCCTTCTGCGCGCCATCCGCATCGGCTGCACGGAATACCTGAGCAAGCCCGTAAGCGCGACCGAGACGGTTGCCTGCCTTGAGCGCTTCCACGAAAACCTGGCGCTGGCGCAGCCCACCAAAAACAGCACCGGCCGCATCCTCGCCTTCTTTGGTGCGAAGGGCGGCGTTGGCGCGACCACGCTCGCCGTTCACCTGGCGGAGCACCTGGTGCAGACACACGGCCGCAAGACGCTGATCATCGATCATAAGCACCAGCTCGGCCATGTGGCGCTCTACCTCGGCCTGAAAGACACGCAGTACCACTTCGACGAGCTCCTGCAGAACGTCGACCGGCTCGATTCCGAACTGCTGAGCGGTTATGTTGTGCGTCACAGTAGCGGCCTCGATGTGCTTGCCTCCCCCGACGTTGCCAGCCAGACGCACGAGGCCACGCAGGACGAGATCGACCGCGTGATGGACTTCCTGCGCCGCGAATACGACTTCATCCTGGTGGATAGCTCCATTACGTATCAGAACCTGAAGATGAGCAT
>CALMAP010000239.1 GCA_937859825.1 uncultured Terriglobus sp.
CTGCCGCAGACTTCTGGGGCATGGGTTTTTTCTTTGGCAAGATCGAGCTGAGTGAGATGAGTGTGCCGCACATGGTGCTGTACCGCTTTCTATTTGCCGGGGCGGCAATGCTCCCGTTCCTCCCTCGCCACTTACCGGGATTCATACGCAAAGAGCTTGCATTGCTGGCCGCTGGATCCGCATTCGGCATTCCGATTCAGTTTTTGATTCAGTTCCATGGGCTTGTTCGTCTGGGCTGGGCAGCGTTGCTTGCTTCCACCTGCGGAGCGATGCTGATTGCGCTGAGCCATTCCCGCTCTGAAGCGGGCACAGCCAGTCTTCTCGGGGATACGCTCGTAGTAGGTTCGCTCGTGATCGCGCTGGTATGGCTTATGGCCAACAAGCACGTAATGCTGAAGCACCCTGCTGGAACCGTCAGTAGCTACGGTCTGCTTATGGGCACTGTGATGCTTGCAGTATGGGTACTCGCAACGAGCGGCCGTCCCCCTGTGCACAACGTTTCGATGGCCGCGTGGCTTTCTCTTGCCGCCAGCGGAGTGCTGTGCACCGCGTTCACCACGCTGCTTTGGAACTGGGGCATGACGCAGGTACCTGCATCGGAAGCCGGGGTCTTTTTGAATCTGGAGCCCATGATAGGGTCGGTCCTCAGCGTTTGGCTTTTTCACGAAAGGCTCGGTCCGCTGGCCTGGATTGGTGGTGCCGTGATCCTCGTCGCTGCTTTTCTGCTCACGGCACGCTCCCGCACCGCTGCACCTTCTGCAGCCGTGGCTCTGCTTGGCCTTGAGTGACACCGCCGTTATCTTGAGAAATCGCTTTGAAGCGGCTCTCGCTTGCCCTCGTCGAAGCCGATGGGTAGGCTTGGATCAAGGTGTCCTCTCCCTGTTCAATTCGTAGCGCGCTTCTGCTTTGCGTCAGCCTGCTTCCGGTGAAGCTCTCATTCGCCATGGAACGCATCGTGCTCAGCAATGGCTTCTCAGTGGACTGCCATCACAGGGTGCCCGTCGAAAACGGCCGTGTCCGGCTCTTTCTGACTCGTGACGAGAGTAGCTACGTTGACGTGGATGTCACACGCATTCACTCCTCGGAACTGCTGGACCAGTCACCCGTTACGGACAAAACGCCAGATCCTGTGTCGGTTAGAACACCAGAGATTGCGGAACGCACCAAGAGCGTCGACACGATGATTGCCGAACAGGGTGGTGTACATCGCCTGAACGTTGACCTGCTGAACAGCCTGGTGCAGGCAGAGAGTGGTGGCAGGGTTCACGCTGTGTCGCGTACAGGCGCACGGGGCCTGATGCAGCTCATGCCCGCGACCGCAGCGAACCTCGGTGTAGCTGACAGCTTTGCCCCCGACCAGAACCTGCAAGGCGGCACTACCTATCTTGATCAGATGCTGGTGCGCTATCACGACAATCTGGCGTTAGCGCTTGCGGCTTATAACGCTGGCCCCGGCGCTGTTGATCGTTATCACGGCGTGCCTCCCTATCGCGAGACGCAGGCCTATGTTGCCCGTATTATCCGAGAGTTCAACCGGCGCAGCCTGCAGGCAAGGCGTTCGTCAGCGGCACTGGTCAAGCTATCTCGATGAACTCAAAAGGCGCCGCGATCAAGGGCCACAGCGGCCGCAACATTGCTGTGTCGTTTCTCGTGATTCTGGTGGCAGCAGCGGTGGTCTACGCCGTTCGCCATGGCATCTCGTTCGACTTCCGGTCGTTCTTTCAACAACTGCGCGGCGTCAGCGTCTCCCATGCGGCCATTGCCCTTCTGCTGATCTATGGAACGTACCTTCTGCGTTCGTTTCGGTGGACCATCTTTCTTCGCTCGCAAAAGAGGATGTCCCCACTCTCCCTTGTGGGAACACAGTTCATCGGATTTGCCGCGGTTGCGCTTTTTGGACGAATCGCAGACCTTTCAAGGCCATACCTGGTGGCTCAGAAGACAAAACTGCCGCTCTCCAGCCAGATTGCCGTGTACACCATCGAGCGCATGTTCGACCTGGGCGCGGCCGCTTTAATTTTCTCAACCGCACTGGCCTATATGCCGCGTGACATGGCGCACCATGAGATTTTCGTTCGCGTTGGTGTGGCGAGTCTCGCGGGCACATTGCTCATTGCCTGTTTCGCGGGGCTGGTACGTGTGATGGGCGTGAAGATCGCCTCGGCATGCGAACGCATGCTGGCATCACTTTCACCCCGGCTAAGCCTGGCTGTGAGTACAAAAATTCTGGCATTCCGTGACGGCCTGAACGCCATACGTTCACTTCAGGAATTCGTGCTGGTTGCGTTGCTGAGTCTGGCGATGTGGCTCATGATCGCGTACGCCTATGTGCACACGACACATGCGTTCACATATGAACCGACGCTGGCCCATAACAGCTTCTCGCAGACAATGCTTCTGATGGGAGCTTCGATCGGCAGCTCGATCCTGCAGCTACCGGTGCTTGGCTGGTTCACGCAGATCGCCGCCACAGCCGCAGCCATGCATGCGTTCTACGGCACTCCGCTTGAAACGGCGACCGCGTGCGGTGGTCTGTTGCTGCTGATCACATTCCTCTTCGTCATTCCGGTTGGAGTGGTCTTTGCAAAGATCGACAGCGTGAAGCTTGGCGACCTTCGCAGGAGGTCGGAGACGGCGGAGGAACAGTTATGAAATGCCCATTCTGCGGATACGCGCAGGACAAAGTGGTAGATTCCCGCGAGAGCAAAGAGGCGGACTCAATCCGGCGGCGCAGGGAGTGCGAACGCTGCACGAAACGATTCACCACCTATGAGCGGATCGATGAGATTCCGTACATGGTCGTGAAAAAAGATGGCCGACGGGAGAAGTTCGACCGGCAGAAGGTGCTGAGCGGCGTAATGCACTCCTGCCAGAAGCGGCCGATTTCGGCAGCCAAGCTGCAGGGCATTGTCGACGAGGCTGAGGCCTACGTCGTGGACTCCCCCGACCGTGAGCGCACCACAAGCGAGGTCGGCGAACTGATCATGACCCGACTGCGCGAATTAGACACCGTTGCCTACATCCGTTTCGCATCGGTCTACCGCGACTTCAAAGATGTGCGGGAGTTCGAAGCAGAACTGCGAGAGCTACTCTCATCGTCGCCGCGCAAGAAACACTCTCCGGTGTAAACCTCAGCAGCGCAGGCCAGCATCACACTGCGCGATGAAAATTCCCAACACAGCGCGACTCACGCTCGTTTTGCCGATGCTGCTTGCCGGCTGCAAGCCTGATAAAGCCATCAAGAATACCGAGAGCAGCGCTCCTTCCAAGGTGAGCTATGATGCGGCTCCAGCACCATCCACGACCGGTTCTGTCAGCGGCACCGTCCGCTTCACGGGAACACCTCCGGAGCGTGTGCCGATCGACATGAGTCAGGATCCGGCCTGTTCTCTTTCTGGCTCCGCGAACCTATCGGAACAAGTGGTCGTAAATCACAGTGGACTGGCAAATGTGTTCGTTTACGTGAAAGGTGCTCCAAATCTTGCACCGTCCCAGCAGCCCGTGATGATCGACCAGAAGGGATGCCGGTTCGTACCTCACGTTGTTGCCGTTTCCGCGGGTGGCACGATAGAGTTCCGCAACTCCGATCCAACCATGCACAATGTGCACACCATGGCGGTGCAGGCCGGCAATCACAGCGTGGATATCTCGCAGGGGCCTGCGGCAAAACCGCAGGACGTGAAGTTCACCGAGCCTGAGAACATGGTGCCGGTGCGTTGCAACAATCATCCGTGGATGAACGCCTTCATCAACGTCAGTCCAAACAACTATATA
>CALMAP010000240.1 GCA_937859825.1 uncultured Terriglobus sp.
ATCCACTGCGGCGCGGAAACGCTCCTGCACCAGGGCTTCCATCACTTCCTGCCGCACTTCTCGAGCAAAGCGGCTGCGGACGAGCGACTCCGGCACCTTGCCTTCGCGGAAGCCGGGAATGCGGGCCATCTTGGCGTACCGCTTTGTCGTCTTTGAGAAAGCCTTTGAGACTTCTGCCGCGGGTGCTTCCACATACACTTCGCGCTTCAACTCCGGATTCAGCGCGGGTGCATGATTGTGGTGGGCATGCCCCTCATGGGTGTGGCCGGTACTGTTCTGTTCCTGGGAGGTTGCGGGCGCGTCGGGCGCTGCGGTTTCGCTTGTTGCCAATGCTTCTTCGGTCAAAATCGAGCCTTTTCTTCGGAACTTTCGCCGCCTCTCGCATTCACGTAAACGTGGACGGACGGCTCCCATCATGGTACGGAGGAGAGGGTGGGCGGGTCAAACAAGCCCCGCGCTGGGGGACTACTCGAAAGCGGCCGTTGCAGACTGCCGCGTGGGCGTGGTTGCCGGCAGGATCTCAAGGCGCACATGCCACTGCGCCGCCTGCCCGGGATGAAGCCGGTCGCCGCTGTGATTGCCGTCCGGCGTGGGATCGATGCTCCTGAAGCCAACCTGGAACGTATGAGATCCGGGATCGGAGTGAACCTGCAGAGCGCGGATATTGGGGTTGAAAGCCGTTGCACGCAGCAGCGTGCCGTTCTGCAAACTTACAAAGCGCACAGCCGGGCCATCTGCAAGGATTTCGGTATGAAGATCGACCAGGGTCATGTCAAACGGCTTTGGGTTGAGATGCTTGCCGGTGGATGAGGCAAAATCCAGGTCTGAGGACGCGGCGCTTTGGGCCGTACCTTTCCATACTTGCCTTGATGGCAAAGTCAGAATGGTGTCGGCGGGGTCTTGCCCCGGCAAGGTAACGGTCGGTCGTAGCGTTGTTTTTCGCTGTGACGATCAAGTCAAGAACGTGGCCGTTCAGCACTGCCGTGACGCTGGCAGTTACGTCGGGAGTGGTGCCTGAAGTGGCGGGAAATTTCGCGGAAACCTGACCACCGTCCGGGATGGTCTCAGTTTCCACAGCGGTTGCCAGCGCTGAGCCGATTAGGTCAGATGTCCCGTTCTCCTGCCGTCCTGAAAAAGGTGCACCCGCTACATAAAGGTGAATGGGTGCGGTCTGTACGTTTGCAACTGGCATTGCTGCGGCTTCTGCTAGCGGCGGCCCCTGCAGAATGGAAAGTTTGTCGCGCCCAGGCACCGAGACAACGGCCTGTTGAAACTGCATCCCGATGCCGGGCAGCAGAACCGCTGAGACGAACGCGGGTACCGTGTCGTCCTGCAGTGGAAGCCGCGTGAGCGTGACGGCCTCCTGTCCGCCTGGCAGCGGTACCGCCGGTGCCGGTAGCACGTCGTGCGTCCGCAGCTTGTGGAACGCGGCACGCCGATGTGCCTGCCAGTAAACCGCGAAGAGCAGCACGGCAAGAACAAGGATTCCGGTTGTAATCAAACCGGAGCCGGCCCTGCGTCTTCCTTGGGAAGAAAAGCGGGCGTTGTTGTGACGAAGATTGGAAGAGTCTGCCACGGTGCTCCTGCGGTTTCCGGTGTGCTGGCAGACCAGCCAGCACAGTAAAATTGCCTTTGACTCAGAACATGCTGGTTCGCAAACGCTCAACCATTCAGGCAAGCCTGGACATCATCTCGAAGAATATCGTCGCATGTGAGCGGTGCCCGCGTCTGCGTTCCTACTGCACTGCTTTGGGCCAGACCAAGCGCCGTGCGTATCTCGACTGGATTTACTGGGGTAAGCCTGTACCCGGTTTCGGCGACCCGGCTGCGCGTGTGCTGATCATAGGTCTTGCACCCGGAGCGCATGGAGCGAACCGAACCGGTCGCCCGTTCACTGGCGACGGAGCGGGCAATTTCATGTACCCGGTGCTCTACGACACCGGTTTCGCCTCGCAGCCGGAGGCCACCTCACGTGAAGACGGCTTGAAACTTCGAGGTGCGCGCATCTGCTCTATCTGTCGCTGCGCCCCGCCGGCCGACAAGCCGACACCGGAGGAGCAGCGCAACTGTTCCGTGCACCTTTCGGCTGAAATTGCGGCACTGACTCGCATTCGCGTGATCGTTGCACTCGGCCGAATTGCTTTTGACGGCTATCTGAATCACCTGATTCGCAAGGGAGACATCTCGTCTCGCCGTGACTTCCCGTTTGCGCATGCGGCGGAACATCGGCTGCCCGATGGTACGGTGCTGTTGGCGAGCTACCACCCGTCCTTGCGAAACACCAATACGGGCAGGCTTGATCGAGCCATGTTTACCGGCATTTTCGTGCGTGCGCGGGAGCTTGCCGGGCTCTCCTAGACACCCTCAAACTCAGGGCAAACACAACCTGCTTTCTACGTGTGGAATCACAAACGGAAAAGAACGGTGCGGAACTGAGAGCACCCTTGAAAGGAAACCATGAGCGCACGCGGATATTGGGTAGCTTTTACAGTTGGATTGGCCGCAGGTTCGGTGGTGGCCCTCTTGTACGCGCCGCAGTCCGGCGCCAAGACGCGGAAGAAGCTTGGCCTGGCCATGGAAGACGCCGGCGATTACCTGGAAGATGCAGGAGAGTACCTGCAGGATCAGGCGGAGCGTCTTGCAAAAGAGTCAAAAAAGCTCTACCTCAAGAGCAAGGACAATCTTGAAGACGCGTACGACTCCGCCTCGTCTACGCTCGGCGACGCTTTCTCTTCGGCCAAGGGAGTTGGCGAGGAGTATGCCGGAACGGCTGCAGCTTACGGCAAAAAGGTCAAATCCATGGTGTAGCGGATCAAAACGAGAAAGCAAGAAGGGAGGCCTGTGGCCTCCCTTCTTTGGTATGTGCAGAGTGGCTATACCAGGCTGAGAGCGGCACCTTCCGATTGTTCTTCCCCTTCCTGAGACACAGGACGGTAGAAGAGCTGATCGGGTCCAAGATAGACCTCGAGAAACGCCGGTCGCTGTTGAATACCGCCCCCGATCAGCGCTTCCGAAAGAGGATCTTCGACGTAGCGTTGCAGGGCGCGGCGCAGTGGACGCGCACCGTACGTGCGGTCGACCAGTGTCTTGTCCAAGATCCACTTCTTGGCCTCGTCGGTCACGCTGATGGTAATTGCCTTGTGGACCAGGTTGACATTGAGTTGCTGGACCAGTAGCTCGAGAATCTGCATCAGGTCGGAATCCGAAAGCGCCGTAAAAATGATGATCTCGTCGATACGGTTGAGGAACTCCGGATTGAAGGTGCGCTTCACCTCACCCTTGACCAGTTCCTCCATCTTTTCGGCGACGACCTCGTCCTTGCCGCTCTGGAAACCAAGACCCTCGCGCTTCATCAGGTGCTTGGCACCGATGTTCGACGTCATGATGAGGATCGTGTTTTTGAAGTCGACCGTGTTGCCCAGACCATCGGTAAGGTGGCCGTCTTCAAAGACCTGCAGCAGCAGGTTAAACACGTCCGGATGCGCCTTCTCAACCTCGTCGAGCAGGACAACCGAGTACGGCGAACGCTTGACGCGTTCGGTGAGCTGGCCACCCTCCTCGTAGCCGACGTATCCCGGAGGCGAACCGATCAGCTTGCTGACAGAGTGCTTCTCCATGAACTCCGACATATCGAAGCGGATCAGGCTCTTGTCGCTGCCGAAGAGGAAGTGTGCCAGCGTGCGTGCCATCTCCGTCTTGCCGACGCCGGTAGGTCCAAGAAACAGGAAGGAACCGATCGGCCGGGCGGGGTTTTTCAGGCCGGCTCGCGAGCGGCGGATCGCGCGGGCAAGGGCACTAATTGCCTTTTCCTGCGAGATCACGCGCTTGTGCAACTCTTCTTCAACGCGGAGCAGCTTCTGCGTCTCTTCTTCCTTGATGGAGGTGATCGGCACCCCGGTCCAACGACTGACTACGTCCTCGATGTCCTCACGGGTCACAATCCCTGCCGAGGAGTCGTCGAGGTGGTACTTCTCGCGCAGCAATCGCAGGTTGTCGCGCTCCTTGCGCTCCTCGTCGCTGTAGAAACGGGCTTTCTCGAACTCGTGGTTCGCGATGGCGTTTTCCATGCGGTGCACGATGAACTTGATTCGCTTCTGCACCTCGGTCAGTTCTTCAGGCAAGGTGGTCTGGCGCAGCTTCACACGGGCACCGGCCTCGTCGATCAGGTCGATAGCCTTGTCCGGCAGAAAGCGGTCCGGGATGTAACGGCTGGAGTGCGAAACGGAGAAGCTGATTGCGTCGTCGGTATAGCTGACGGCGTGGAACTTCTCATACTTTTCCTTGATGCCCATGATGATTTTCACGGCATCTTCCTCGTTGGGAGGCGGAACCTTGACCGCCTGAAAGCGGCGTTCGAGCGAGCGGTCTTTCTCAATGGACTTGCGGAACTCGCCCGGCGTGGTCGCGCCGATGCACTGGATTTCACCGCGACTCAATGCCGGCTTCAAAATATTTGCCGCATCGAGGGAGCCCTCGGCCGAGCCCGCGCCCACCAGCGTATGCAGCTCGTCGATAAAGACGATGGAGTTCTGGTTCTCCATCAGCTCCTTCATAATCGTCTTCAGGCGTTCTTCAAATTGACCCCGGTACTTCGTGCCCGCCACGATCAACGACAGGTCCAGCGAAAGCACGCGCTTGTCTGCCAGGAAGCTCGGCACTTCGCCATCGGCGATCTTTTGCGCCAGGCCTTCCACGATAGCGGTCTTACCGACGCCGGGCTCGCCGATCAGCACCGGGTTGTTCTTGGTGCGACGGCACAAAATCTGGATCACGCGGTCGACTTCCGTGTCGCGTCCCACAAGAGGGTCCAACTGCTGGTCGGTCGCGGCCTGGGTCAGGTCTCGAGAAAACTCTGCAAGCATGCTTTGCTCATTTGCGTTCGCGCCGCTGCGCTGCTTCTGTTGCTGCTGCGCGTTCGGTTTTTCCTGCGTGGTGCGCTGCAGTTCCTCCCGGATTGCGGGAAGACGCAGGTTGCGCTCCATGAGGATTTCCGCGGCGAAGCACTTTTCTTCACGCAGCAGGCCAAGCAGAAGATGCTCCGTGCCGATGTGCTTGTGGCTCAGTCGCTCCGCCTCTTCTGCCGCGTATGCGAGCACGCGCTTGCACTCGTTTGAGAGTGGCAGGTCGACGGAAGTCGAAACCTTCTCACGGATGGTGGTATGCCCCTCAATCTGTTTGCGGATGGACTCCACCGACGCATGCGACCGCAAAAAGCGGTTGGTCAGCGCCTTGTCTTCACGCAAAAGGCCGAGCAGAAGGTGTTCTGTCTCAATGTAGGGCGACCCGAACTGGCTCGCCTCGTAGCGTGCAAAAAAGATGACGCGCCGTGCCTTTTCCGTATAACGCTCGAACATGTTCCCCCTTACGCACATGCATGGCATTGACCAGGCAAAGGCGAATGGTTCCTTCCACATTTCCGCTCTGGATAGAAGACCGAAACAGAGCGGAAACACCTAGGTGGAGACCATGCCGGATAGCACCGACAGGCTCCTGCCCACATTTCTTTGCGCTCAGTGTACCCCTTTGCGGCGACGTGCCGTTTGCGTGGCACTGAGACAATGCAACTTCGTTTTCACCTGCCGCATTTGAGGAATTAGGGCAGACTCATTGGACGCATTTCCAAAAGAAACGACTCAGACGGGGGCGGCTACGAGCCTGCCGTCGCGCAGCAGCAGCGTCCGCCCGCATCGCCGCGCAAATGCGGGATTGTGCGTGACCAAAATCGTAGTCATGTCTTTATCGCGGTGAAGCTGTTCCAGTAATTCAAAGACGGTCTCGCCGGTTACGGTGTCGAGGTTTCCAGTCGGCTCGTCGGCCAACAAGAGCTTTGGCCCGGTCACCAGCGCCCGCGCCAAGGCAACGCGCTGCTGCTCCCCACCGGAAAGTTCACCCGCACGGTTACCAGACCGGTGTGCCAGGCCAACCCGTGTCAACCACTCCATCGCACGTTCCTTCGCCAGCGTAGGCTTCCTATCCCGCGCCAGCAGCGGCATCGCAACGTTTTCCGCGGCGGTGAACTCCGGCAGCAGGTGATGCGCCTGCCAGACATACCCGATCGTCAGGTTGCGGAAGGCCGCCTGCTGCTTCGTGTGAAGCGATGAAAGCACGGTCCCGTCGATGAATACCTCTCCCGAGGTGACATGGTCCAGCGCACCCAGCAGGTGCAGCAGCGTGCTTTTGCCGGTGCCGCTTGCTCCAACGATGGCCAGCATCTCGCCACGCTGCACTTCAAAAGAAAGCCCGTGGAAAAGACGGACCGTGGCAGCAGTCCCGTTTCCTGCATATTCTTTCGTAAGGTCAGAAACGCGGACCATGGGCGGCAGACTCATCGCGATCAAGTTTACCCGCCGCTGCTCTGCCCGGCTGCGAACGCATCCCACCGCACATGGACACCCTAACGTTTCTGGCCCTCGATCCCGGCACACTTTCGGCACCGCTGCAGGCGCTTTGGCACGACGGCCACGGCAACTGGAGCGCCGCTCATGAACTGGCGCAGGCAGGTGCGGACCGGGACAGCGCGTGGGTACACGCCTATCTTCACCGCAAGGAGGGAGACCAGTGGAATGCGGAGTACTGGTACCGGCGTGCAGGGCGGCCCGTGTTTGCAGGAACGCTCCCTGACGAATGGTCGGCAATGGTGCAGGACTTGCTGGCAGAATCCGTTCGTTAGAGCGCGTTGGCAGAGATTGCCGCCAGCAGCTTCGCTTCCAGTTCCGGTAGATCGGCACGATCGAGGGGCTGATCGTCGCGCGTCAGGTAGAAGACGTCGATTGCGGTGTCGCCTTCTGTATCGATCAACGCGACCTCGATATTGCATCGTGCTTCCCCTAGCGTTTGCGTGATTGCGTAGAGCAGGCCCGGATGGTCCTGTGAGACGACCTGCACCAGCGTGGAGTGACTGGACGAGACCATATCAAACTTCACGGAGGTCGCAACGACCAGCAACGGGTCCTTGCGGCGGCTGCGGCGGCGCGCTGCAATGGTCTTTTCAGCAACGGTCTCGTCTATCACCGCATCGTGCAGCGTCTTTCTCAGGCGGTCGCGCTCTTCCGGGTTTAGCTCAAGCGTGCGGTAGCCATCGGTAAAGCGAAAGCTGTCCACCACGATGCCCTGTGCATTTGAGAACGCATCTGCCGTGATGATGTTCATCCCAAAGCTCGCAAGCACACCCGCGATGCGGGCAAAGAGCAACTGCCGGTCCGGCGTGATCAGCACGACTTCGCTGCGGTCAGCGCGCCAGACCAGGTCCAGCTGCACTGTGTCGCTGCTTAGCCGTTTGGCGATCTCAAAGTGGTTCCGGATCTGTTCCGGCGAACGCGTCTGAAGGTAGCGCTGGGGAAAGCCTTCAAGAAACTGGATGATGGCGAGGCTCTCGCCCGGAACCAGGGACGTAACCCGGTGCACTAACTCGCTCGAGACACGCGAGTCCACACGCTCATCATCCACATTGCGGTCGAGGTAATTCGCAGTTGCGATGTAGAGGCGCCACAGGTTCTCGGCCTTCCAGGGCGTGAGCGCGTCCGGATGAACGGCATTGATGTCGGCATAGGTGAAGAGCGTGAGTATGCGCAGTTCTTCGGGAGTCTGTACCTTTGCGGCAAAGGCGCGCACCGTCTCCGCATCGAAGATGTCCCGCCGCAGCGCAGCGCTCATTTCGAGATGATTGCGAATCAGATTCAGCACCAGCCCTGTTTCAAACGAATCGCGATCAAGGCGCTTCAACACGGTTTCTGCAAGACTTGCGCTTGCGACGGTATGCTCGCCTGAGGCGCGGCCCTTGCCCGTATCGTGCAGCAGCGCTGCCAGGTAAAGCAGGCCGGGATGCTGCAAGTCCTGCAGCAGAACAGAAAGCCGTTTCGCCCAGTCGGCTAAGGGCCCGTCTGTCACCTCGGGAATCCCGTGCAGCGTGTCGATCAGCACAAAGGTGTGTTCATCGACGGTGTAGCGATGGTACGCGTCGCGGATAACCAGCCCGTCAATGCCGTGGAACTCGGGAAGCAGCAACTCCAGCAAGCCCTGCGCATGCATGGAGCGCAGCGCGATTCCGGCGAAACGGCCGCACAGGATCCGCTGCAGATGCTGCCACAGCGCGTCTCCTTCTTCCATCTGCGCTGAAAGCTGAGGAAGCGCTTCTTCCACGGAGTCTTCCGATGCTTTGGCCAGTCGCGCGCCGGTCTGCGCGATGGCTTCATAGGCACGCAGCACGGTTTCGAGGTCCGGCGAGGAATCACCGGCCGGTAGAAAGACGATCCGGCCTGACTCGATGCGGAAGCCTTCCGCGTCGTCCCGGGATTTCCTTCGGAGGAAGTCCGGGATGCGCAGCACCGGCTTCGGTTGAGGCAGGCTGTCGATGTGCTGTTCCAGCGCACGGTCAATCGTGCGTGCGTGGCGAAAATAAAGCTGCATCCAGTAAGCCGGATCGCGAGGCATGCCCCCGTCTACACCGATCCCTTCAGCCGCGGCATCGTCCTGAATCTTCCAGTCGAGTGCGTTCACATCGCGTCCCTGACGAAAGTGCAGAAAGCAGCGAACGGAAGCCATGAATGCAAATGCCCGGTCGAACTCGGCAGATCCTGTCAGGCCGTTCTGCAGAAGTCGCTGGAACCAGCCGCAGGCATTCGCGTCGCGCAGGCCGCCCGGGCACTCCTTTACATTCGGTTCCAAATGGAAGATTGTGTGGCCGTAACGCGCATGCCGTTCGCGGGTGATGCTGGCAAGCTTCGCTGCGAACGGGCGCCTCTCTTTCGCCAACAGCTTCGGCAATACGTCATCCACGAGTGTGGACGCTGGACCTTCAGGTCCGGCAAGCGGACGAGCATCCATCAGCGAGATGGAAAACTCAATGTTCTCCATCTCGAACTTGCCACACTCCGCAAGTGTTCGTGTGGTGGCTGCCACGCGCAGACCGTTGTCCCATAACTGCTGTGTGAACCGGCGGAGGGGCTCTTTCCATGCCTTTTCTTCGACAGGATCTGTCATCAGAAAAAGCAGGTCGAGGTCGGAAGCAGGAAAGAGCTGCTGCCGGCCATATCCGCCCACCGCAAGCAACGCTGGCGTGGTCTCACCCTGTTGAGAGTTGGCCTGCCAGGCGGCCCGTACAAGTTCATCTGCAGCGTCAGAACGCGCCTGAATTACCTCAGGGCCGCGATAGTCCGCGTCGGCCAGAAAAAGGTCGCGGACATGTTGCATGGCCACGGAGTAAGCCGCCTGTGCCGCAGCGAAAGATTCCGCACTCATCATGCTTGCCTCCCGTTACCGACAAAGGTGTGGGCCTGCATCCCGAAGTATCGCTTAAAGGGCGACCTCACCGCGGTCTTCGTTGCGAATACGGATCGCATCCTCCACGTTGGAGATGAAGATTTTGCCGTCGCCGATGGCACCTGTCTGGGCCGCGGTAAGGATGGCACGCACGGATGTCTCCACCAGTTCATCGGGAACGACCGCCTCCAGCTTGATCTTCGGCAGCAGGTCCACGGAATATTCGCGACCTCGGTAGAACTCGGTGTGGCCCTTCTGGCGGCCATGTCCGCGGGCCTCCAGGATTGTGATGCCTTCCACGCCAACAGCAATCAGGGCGTCCTTTACGGCGTCCAGCTTTCCTGGCTGGATGATCGCCTCAATCTTTCGCATGTGCTCTCCTTACAACGCGCGTCAACAACTATGCCGCAAATGGTATGCAGAGGTAAAAGTCTGCGTTGGCGAGATGGGTTCCCTTAATGTGCGGATGCCTCGGCATGGTAGCCTTCCTCGCCGTGTTGCGACAGGTCCAGACCTTCGGCTTCATCTTCCGTGCTGACGCGCAGACCGATGGTTTTGTCCACGACCACCAGCAGCACAAGCGTACCCACGATTGAGATTGCCCACGCAATCGCGACACCCGTGAGCTGGTTCAGTAACTGGTGTGCATTGCCTTCCAGAAGGCCCGTGGCTTTGCCTGCGCCGAGGATCGGGTTAATCGCGCTGTTTGCAAAGACGCCGGTCAAAATTGCGCCCAGCGTGCCTCCAGCGCCGTGTACCCCAAAGGCATCCAGGGAGTCGTCATAGCCAAAAATCTGCTTCACGAAAAAGACCATGCAGAAGCAGAAGATGCCGGTAAGCAGCCCGATCCAGAGAGCCGAGATCGGCGTAACAAAGCCAGCCGCGGGAGTAATGCCGACCAATCCAGCGACGCATCCGGAAATTGCACCGAGCGCAGTCGGTTTGCCTGTCTTGATCCACTCGGCCACGGACCAGCCTATGGCGGCTGCGGCAGCGGCAAAGTGGGTGGCCACAAACGCCGAAGTGGCAAGCGTTCCCGCGTTTAATGCGGAGCCCGCGTTGAAGCCGAACCAGCCCACCCAGAGCAGGCATGCGCCGATGAAACTGAGCACCACGCTGTGCGGAGGCATCGGCACCTTGGGGTAGCCGATGCGCTTCCCCAGATACAAAGCGGTAACAAGCGCCGAGACACCGCTGGTCACGTGCACGACTGTGCCGCCCGCGAAATCAAGGCAGGGAAACCTTCCACCGAGCGCTGCGTTCAGCAGACCACCCTTGCCCCACACCATGTGCGCCATCGGGCTGTACACAAAAATTGCCCAAAGCACCAGCAGAACCAGCATGCCGCTGAACTTCATGCGCTCCGCGAACGCGCCCGTGATGAGCGCCGGGGTGATGATTGCAAACATGAGCTGGTAGACCATGAAGGTCTGCAGCGGAACGGTGGTCACATAGACCTTATCCGGCAAGAGACCTACACCGTGCAGCAGGGCGTTCTGGAAGCTTCCGATAAAGCTGCCGAAGTGACCGGTGTTCTCGCCAAATGCGAGAGAATAACCAACCACAGCCCAGAGCACAGTGATGACGCCCATCATGGCGAACGTCTGCATCATCGTCCCAAGAATGTTCTTGCGCCGAACCAGTCCGCCATAGAAAAGCGCAAGTCCTGGCCCGCTCATCATCAGCACCAGGGCGCTGCTCACCAGCATCCAGCCGTTGTCGCCGCTGGTTTGCGCGCTGGCAATGGCGGCGGTCAGATCTGCGTTCTGCTTCTCCAGAGCGGCGAGCCGCTTCTCCTGCGCCTCAGGGCTTACCGGGGCGGAGACGCCGGACGACCCATGCAGCTCAGAACCCGGCCCCGCCGCCACTTGTGCATGCGTGGAAGAAGTCCACGCAAAAACCAGCAGGAACAGGCAACACAAACGACAGAACAGCCGAAGACAATCGCGCATAAGCACTTCAACCTTTCTCAAAAAGCAGTACCTGAGGACAGGTGGTTGTTCCCGCAGGTTTGGCGGGCATGCATCTGTGCCGGCGAGCGGCAGAGATGCGAGAAAGCATGGATTGCGGAGCAGTTTCGTTTACTGTACAGGACGAAGCCTTACCCGATGAAGACTCCTCTAGAGCGCAGCAGGCTTGACTTGTCCGGGTACATCCCGGCACGAGCGACATGCTTGGCGTGGCTGGCGTTTTGCGGGTCCAACGCTCTGTGCGCACCGCAGCACACCAGCCTCTCTTGCACGCCGCTAACATTGCGAGGACACGTAGACAGCGGCACTTCCTATACCCACCCAATTACGGCCGCTCTCGATTTCAAGCTCGAAGCGGTTCCAGCGGGATGGATGATTCGCGTGCTTCCTCATGGCGCCGCGCGGCCCGCGCACGACTACGCGGAGCTTGCCAATCCGCCTTATCGCTCACCTACACCGCTGCTGATCTCGACCGACTTTTCGTTTCGCGCACAGGATGCTATCGCATGGAACCCACGAAACTTCCGCTACTTTACAAGTGCCAGGTCCGTTCAGGTGGCCGAACTCGCCTACGAGGCACTCGAGAAGAACGCTTCCAGTTCCGCTTCCGCGTCCCTCCTGGGAGCCCTGCCCGATGCGAAGGAAGCAACATTGACCTTTGTCGATGCCGATCTTTCCGGCGGAACCTCAGACCAAACCACTGCTGCTGCCCGTGTCGCCTCGCATTTCGCGGAGACGGCGCACCGTATCCACTCTGATGGTGCCGTGTCGCCCCTCGGAAAGCTGCTGGGGCTCACCTTTCAGGTAACCTTTCCGTCTGCTGGTTGCCAGCCCCGGCTTTCGCGCCGTTGAATCTTCTTTGCCCGAATGGTGGCGTTTCGACTGCGCTTCCATACAATGGTGTGTATGAGCACACCTGGTACACCTGTGGATCAAACCTCCAGCAACGGCAGGCCTGTCATGCCCGAAGCGAGTGACCGCTATTTCTTCGGCGCACTTGATTCCTTCGGCAAGAACCAGGAAAAGCTGCGTGAAGTGAGCTGGGGACCTCAGCAGCCTGAGGGTGTCGTCCTCGCGTCGATGGACGCGGCGGTGAACTGGGTTCGAAAAAACTCCGTCTGGCCCATGACTTTCGGTCTTGCCTGTTGTGCGATCGAGATGATGAGCATGGGCGGCTCCCGCTACGACATCGCGCGCTTCGGTGCGGAGGTCTTCCGGCCGTCGCCGCGGCAAAGCGACCTGATGGTGGTGGCGGGCCGTGTTTCGCAAAAGATGGCACCCGTTATTCGTCGCCTCTACGAGCAGATGCCTGAGCCCAAGTGGGTCATCAGCATGGGAGCGTGTGCTACCTCAGGCGGCGTGTTCAACAATTACGCGCTGCTGCAAGGCGTAAACCAGATCATCCCGGTAGACATCTACGTGCCTGGCTGCCCTCCCCGGCCGGAACAGCTTCTGTATGCAATAACCC
>CALMAP010000241.1:0-7369 GCA_937859825.1 uncultured Terriglobus sp.
CCCTTGTACGTGGATCCGTCACCCCAGATATTGACGTCGTCTTCCTTCATGGCAGTGACAAGCATGGTGCCGGTCACCGCGCGGCCGATGGGCGTGGTGTTGAAGTACGTGACGCCTGCCGTGGTGATGTGAAACGCACCAGACTGCAATGCTGCGATACCTTCACGAACGAGTTGCACACGGCAGTCGATCAAGCGTGCTTTTTCGGCCCCATAGGCGAGCGCCTTGCGAGGGATCGCATCGTAGTCCGTCTCATCTGGCTGGCCGAGATTTGCGGTGTAAGCGTACGGAACGGTACCCTTCTGTTTCATCCAGTGAAGCGCGGCCGAAGTGTCAAGTCCGCCTGAAAAGGCGATACCGACTTTCTGACCGATTGGAAGAGACTCAAGAATTACGGACATCTGCTGCCTTTCGTGAGGTGCTGCAAGCGAATCTGCACAATCGCATTCGCAGACAATTCCCAACGTTCCACGGATCAACCGGCGGAACGCTGGGAATGGCTAATCTCTTTACGCCAGAGACTTGCGGCGCTTGCCGTTGAGTCCGCGGTCCCGCGGAATGCGCTTGGCTCCGCCCAGCAGCATCAGCAACAGGGCCTTTTGCGCGTGCATGCGGTTCTCGGCCTGATCGAAGACGATGGACTGTGCCGAGTCGAGCACCACGTCTGTCACTTCCTGGCCGCGATGCGCGGGAAGGCAATGCATGAACACGGCATGTTCTGCAGCCTGTGTCATCAGACCCTCATTCACCTGATAGGGACGGAAGATTGGCGTGCGCTTGGTTGCTTCATTTTCCTGACCCATGCTGATGCAGACGTCGGTGTAGACAGCGTCTGCTCCGGTAACAGCCTTCGCGGCATCGTGGGTCAACTGGATGGAGCCGCCCGTCTGCTCCGCGCTTGCGATTGCCTTGTGGATGATTTCAAGATCGGGTTCATAACCCTTTGGCGTTGCCACCGTAACATGCGCACCCAGCAGCGCACCGGCAAGCATCAGGGAATGGCACACGTTGTTGCCGTCACCCACATAGGTGAACTTCAAGCCCTCGCATGAGCCGAAGCGCTCCTCGAGCGTAAAGAAGTCGGCGAGCGCCTGGCACGGGTGCTCCCAGTCGGAGAGGGCATTCACGACAGGCACCTTGGCGTTGTCGCCAATCTCTGTAACGGTATCGTGCGCATAGGTACGCAGCACGATCACATCCATCCAGCGTTCCAGGTTGTGAGCTACATCCGCAAGTGATTCACGCTCACCGAGTACGGAGTGCGTCTGGTCTACAAAAATTGCATTGCCGCCACAGGTGTTGATTGCCGCCTCAAAGGTAAGGCGCGTACGAAGGGAGGCCTTCTCGAAAATCAGCACCATCTGCTTCGCATCGAGCGCGTGGCGGAAGTCTTCCGGATGCGCCTTTACGGCATGGGCCAGTTCCATGACGGCTGCCATCTCCTGCACGGTGAGATCAGAGATGGATGCAAGATCACGGCCGCGCAGACCTTTCGCAGCTTCGGTAAATGCAGCGTCCGATTGGATGCCAAGTGCCACCTTAGGGCGTGGCAGTTCGTGTTCAGGAAGGTTCATCACAACAGTCTTGCTACCCATGTACCGCTTCTCCGGCGAAGGTGTTCTGCTTCGCTCCGTTCTCTTCATATTCTTTCAGAAGTTCATCCAGCGCCGTGATGGTGAAATCCACCTCTTGCCGCGTGATCAGGAAGGGCGGCAGGAAGCGCAAAACGGTTTCACTCGTGCGGTTCAGCAGGATGCGTTTTTCAAACATCATGCGCTGCTGCATCTCTCCGGCAAGGTCCGAGGAATGCATGTCTACGCCGAGCATCAAGCCGGTGCCACGAACCTCAGCGATGGCCGCATGTTTCGCGGCAAGCTCACGCAATTGCGAAACAAAGTAGGAACCAACCTCAGCAACGTGTCCCAGCAGGTCCGACTGCTTGATTTCGTCGATTACCGCACTTGCCACGGCGCAGGCCAGCGGGCCTCCGCCGAAGGTGGTGCCATGCATGCCCGGCGTGATGGCGCGCGCAGCCTCTTCGGTGCAGAGCATTGCACCCATCGGCAGGCCGCCCGCAACCGGCTTGGCCAGCGTGGTCACGTCCGGCTGAATGCCGTAGTGCTGGTAGGCGCACCACTTACCGGTTCGGCCCATGCCGCTCTGGATTTCGTCGGCCACTAGCAGGGCACCGGTGGAATCGCACAGCGCGCGCGCGGCGGCAAAAAACTCCTGCGAGACGGGATGAATGCCGCCCTCGCCCTGCAGAGGCTCGATGCAAATGGCGCAGATGTCCTGCGAGAAGGCTGAGCGCAACGCTTCCACGTCGTTGAACGGAAGAAACTCGACTCCCGGCATCACCGGATGAAATGGCTCACGGTACTTCTGCTTGTGCGTGGTTGCAACCGAGCCCATGGTGCGTCCGTGAAAGCTGTGCTCCATTGCGAGCATGCGAGTGCCGATGGTTTTACCTTCTTTACGGAGCAGGCCTGCGTGTGCGCGTGCCAGCTTCAGCGCTGCCTCCCATGCCTCGGTGCCGCTGTTGCAGAAGAAGACGCGGTCCATGCCGGTGATCTCAATCAGCTTTACGGCCAGCGAAGCGGTGTGGTCATGAAAGAACAGGTTCGACGTATGCAGCAGGCCAGTCGCTGTCTGGTCGACGATGGCTTTGTTGATCACGGGATGGTTGTAACCGAGGCCACAGACGCCGATGCCGCTCAACAGGTCAAGGTACCGGTTGCCCTGATCGTCAAACAGGTACACGCCCTCGCCGCGTGTAAACAGGATTGGGTGGCGGTCGTAGGTACGCAACAGCAGCTTCTGTTCAGCGGCTTCCGTGGCAACGAAGTTCATGTGGGTCGCACCTCCGAGTTGGTCCATTGCGTCCGTCCTGTTGTTGGTTGATGAAGCGTGAGTAGGAATCATGCCACCATGACCTCTGTGCCGTCGTTGACACGCGAACTGATCAGGTCAGGCAGCACCTTTGCAGCGTCAGCCGGAAGAATGCGTACCCGCTTCACGCCGGCCAGCAGGGCATCGCGGCACGCCTTCAGCTTGGGCAGCATGCCGCCCGTGATAACGGAGTTCTTTTCAAGCTCCGGAACTTCCTTGAGCGAGAGCCAGCGCATGATCTGCCCGTCGGCACCTTTGACTCCAGGAACATCGGTCAGGAAAACAAGCGCGTCGGCTTTGACGCAGGCCGCAGTCGCAGCAGCCATCTCATCGGCGTTGATGTTGTAGTACTCGCCGTCGAAGCCAAGCGCGATGGAACTGATGACGGGTACCGCATTCATCGTCCAAATTGCTTCCAGCCAGCGCGGGTCGGTCGCGGCAATCTCTCCCACAAACCCAAGGTCAGGTGTGGTCTTTTTCTTGCGCGCGCGAAAGACCTGTCCATCGCCGCCACATATGCCCACGGCCGCCTGCCCCTGTTGATTGAGCGACGCTACCAGGGACTTGTTCACGCGACCCGCAAGCACCATCAGGGCTGCATCGCGTGTCTCGGCATCGGTAACGCGAAGGCCGCTGATGAATTGGCTTTCCTTGCCCATTTGCGCGAGCGTACGTGTAAGCTGCACGCCGCCGCCATGCACAACCGCAACGCGATGACCGTCGGCCACGAGCTCTGTGATGGCCTTCCCAATGGCATGGAGCAGCTCAGGCTTTTCCAGCGAGGCCCCACCCAGTTTGACAACATACTTCACAGCAGGCCCTCCGATTCGTTCCAGCCGCACATGACGTTCAAGTTCTGCACCGCCTGCGAGGCGGCACCTTTCAAAAGGTTGTCGAGACACGACACCATCACGAGCTGCTTGCCATCTGGGCCCAGCTCGAGGCCGATGTCACAAAAGCTGGTGCGAACCACGTGTTGGATCTGCGGCAGGTCTCCTGCCTTGTGGACCCGAACCATCGGGCTATCCGCGTAGAACTCGCGGAGCACCTTCTCTACCGCACCACGACTACCGGCGAACTTGAGCCGCGCGTAGATGGTGCTGAGAATGCCCCGGGGAATCGGCAAGAGGTGCGGTGTGAACTGTATCTGGTCGCGCGTGAGTTGAAGCTGCTCAAGCAGTTCTCCCGTGTGGCGATGACCAAAGACTCCGTAGGCCGAGAGATTGTCCGCGGCGTACATGAAGTGCGTCTTGGCGGTGGCCGCCTTTCCCGCTCCCGAAACACCGGACTTCGCATCGGCAATGATGCCGCGGTCCAGATCGAGCAGCCCGGCACTCACCAGCGGCGCAAGAGCGAGAATGATGGAGGTGGCATAGCATCCGGGGTTCGCCACGAGGCGTGCACCTCGGATTGCATCACGATGCAGTTCCGGGCAGCCGTAGACAGCCTCAGCCTGCAGAGTCGCCGCTGCCGCGGGGTCCGCGTCTTCCAGCTTGTAGACCGCCGCATTTGCCGTATCGTGCAGCCGCCATGCTCCGGACAGGTCGATCACGCGCAGACCGCGTGCAATCGCTTCCGGCATCCACTCACGGGACTGTTCATGCGGCGTAGCGAGAAAGAGCACCTGCGTACCCGCGTCCTGCAAGGTCTCCCAACGGAAGGGGACAACTTGCGGTGCAGGACGGCCGCTATTGCGGGTGAGTTGCGGATGCATCTCGTGCAGCGATTGCGGAGCGCTATCGTCCATGCGGCCAAGGAACACGGGTATTTGCCCACTCAGGCGTGGATGATTCAGTAGCAGATGTGCCAGTTCCGCACCTGCGTAGCCCGTAACGCCAGCCACAGCAGTGCGTACAGACATCTCCTGAGAAGGAGCTGGCTGCTCTGCAATCGCAAGCTCTTCGACAACACTGGTGTGCAACATTTACCCGATCAGTCCTTCCATGCGCTGCTTCAGCAGGGAGGCATTCTGCGCATCGGCGCAGATGACCAGCACGGTGTCGTCCCCGGCGATCGTGCCCATCACCTCGGACCAGTCTTCGTAGTCCAGAGCCGCTGCCACCGGCTGTGCCGAGCCGGTGGTCGTGATTACGATGAGCAGATTTTGGGCCTGTTTAACTTCAAGGCCAAAATTTTCGAGCGTTTCACGGATCGCCGGGGCATCGTCGTCCTCATCCGGTCCTGCGAGCACATACCCATTCGGGCCTTTAAAAATATGCAATTCATGCATGTCTCGGGAAAGGGTCGCCTGCGTGACAGAGAAGCCGCGCTTCTGTAACCTGCGGCGCAACTCGTCCTGTGAGGTGACTCCTCCTGCAGCGAGCAGCTCCCGGATCGTGCTCTGTCTCTGCTGCTTCAATACTTTAGCTCCAAATACAAAATTTGCGGCGCGCACAACGTTCTCTTCAGAAATGGGCACTATGCCGGTCGAAACTGTCATCGTAGTCTCCGGCATAGCTACCCTTTCTTTAGAGCGTTCTGTTAGGAACAAGATGCATAAACATGCAAAAGTATGTATAAATATGCATAAAAAGTCTGTCAAGTCGCCCGGCCGTGCCCATGGGAGGCGGAGGGCTCATCTGAGGTTCCGCAGCTAAGACATCCATAAGGGTCAAGAAGCTGCTGCAGCGTAATAGGATGAACTATGCATTCCAGTCGTTCCTTCTCCCGTCGCCTTGACGGTGAGGCGGATCGTTCGCCCTCGGGAAACGGTCCTGTGCCCTCGCTGCTCGATGCCCGCTTTGAGCGGGACTCCTGTGGTGTTGGTTTCGTAGCGTCCAGCCGAAACCAGGCGTCTCACGACATCCTGAACAATGCCCTCACCGCTTTGGCACGGCTTGCCCACCGTGGCGCCGTGGCAGCAGACGGCAAGAGCTCGGACGGCGTTGGCATTATGGCGGCCATTCCAAGGGAACTGCTGCTGCGGGATGCTGGCGTGTCTCTGCCACCGGAACTGCCACTGGCAGTGGGTGTCTTCTTTGCTCCCGAAAACGTAGACAAGGGATGCGCGTCGCTGGGAGCTTGCGTGGTCGCACAGGAACTGCGTGTGCTCGGCTGGCGTACGGTCCCGGTCCAAACAGGAGTTCTGGGCGAAATCGCCCTGAACTCCATGCCGGAAATCCGGCACCTGCTGATCACGGACGACCGTGGAACCTCCGCCGACGCACTGGAACGCAAGCTTTACCTGGCGCGCAAGGACTTTGAACGCCGCTTCGAACGCGGCGAGGTGCAAGGCTATGTGGCGTCTCTTTCCGCGCGAACGATCGTGTACAAGGCGCTTTGTATCGGCCGTCTCCTGCCGGAGTTCTATCCCGATCTGCGAGACGAGAGCTTTTCGACCGCATTTGCGCTCTTCCACCAGCGCTACGCCACGAACACAACCCCTGCATGGCACCGTGCCCAGCCCGGCCGCATGCTCGCTCACAACGGAGAGATCAATACTGTCTGGGGTAATCGCGCCCGCATGGAAGCGCGCTACTCTACGCTGCCCGACGAGTGCCAGCCTATCTTGACCCAGGACGGCACCGACTCAACGTCGCTGGACGAGACGGTAGAACTGCTGGCCCGCAATGGGCGAAACGTGGCGGAAGCAGTCCGCATTCTCCTGCCTCCTGCCGTCACGGAGCATAAGTCTGCATTTCTCGAGTACCACCGCGACACAGCCGAGCCGTGGGATGGGCCTGCGGCGCTCGGGTTCACCGACGGTCGTTACGTAGGCGCTGCGCTTGATCGAAACGGCCTCAGACCCAGCCGCTACGCCTTCACGTCGGACGGACTCGTCGTCGCGGGTTCCGAGGCAGGTCTGGTGGACCTTGATCCGGATCAAGTGATTCACAGCGGCCGTCTTGGCCCTGGGCAGATGTTGGTTGTTGACCTGCAGGAACAGAAAATTTACGAAAACGAGGCTCTGCTGGACCTTTTCGACGAGGACGGCAGCTACGCCGCGCTCATTGACGACCAGACGATTGAAGCGGAGTGGGTGGATCTTCCCGCGACCGATATTGCCGCGGTGCAGCGGTCGCAGGCCAACTTTGGCTACACCAAGGAAGACCTGCGCATGGTGCTGCAGCCCATGTTTGCCGATGGCAAGGACGCCGTTTGGTCCATGGGCGACGACACGCCGCTCGCGTATCTCGCAAAGACACCCCGGCCGGTTTACGCCTACTTCCGTCAGCGCTTCGCGCAGGTAACGAATCCCGCAATCGATCCGCTGCGCGAAGCGGTCGTGGTTTCACTGCACACACGGTTGGGCCCCTGGTCGCACATGCTGGACAAGCATGCGGCGCAGCCTGGTATTTCGCTACGTTCGCCGTTCCTTTCCGTAGGCAAGCTCGAATCCCTGCGACAGGGTAAGTATCCGCATAATGACACACTTCGGATGCGGGAGTTGAAGTGTGTTTTCAACAAAAACTTCAGCCTGGAGATCGGCATTGAGGCATTGTGTGCCAATGCCGTGACGCTGGTGCGTGAAGGCACAGAG
>CALMAP010000241.1:7392-14557 GCA_937859825.1 uncultured Terriglobus sp.
TCTTCTCATCAGTGACCGGAACGCTTCCGCAGACGAACTACCGATCCCCATGGCGATGGCTGTTTCCACGGTGCATCATGCCCTGGTTGCGGCAGGCCTGCGTACCCATGCCGGAATTGCGGTGGAAGCAGGAGACGTGCGGGACGTTCACCACGCAGCAGTGCTGATCGGCTACGGTGCGGGCGCTGTTTGCCCATGGCTGGCGTTGGAGACAGCACGCGCGAACGCTCCGGAAGGCGTCGATCCGCGGGTTCCTGAGACGAAGATGCTGAAGGCTTTCGACGCCGGACTGGCAAAGATCATGTCCAAGATGGGCATCAGTGTGGTGGACAGCTACCGGGGTGCCTACCAGTTCGACATCCTGGGCCTAAGCGACGAGGTAGTGAAGCGATGCTTTCCTCGCACGCCCGCACCTCTTGGCGGTGTCGGCTTCGATGTCATTGAACATCGCATTCGCGAGCAGTGGGGTTCTCCGAAGCTCGACAGCAAGGGTCAGCTTGACCTGCCGGATTATGGATGGGTGAAATTCCGTCGTGCAGATGAGGCGGAACCGCATGCATGGGCTCCCATGTCTGTGAAGTCGCTGCAGAGTGTGGTGGGTAGTGCCCGCAACGTGCCTCTTCCCGCGGACGCGTCGGAGGCATTCCGCATGTACTCACATGACGTTGCCGCGCGGGAGCCGGCAAACCTCCGCGACCTGCTGGAGATCCGCCCGGCTGGTCAAGAGATTGCTTTAGATAAGATGGCACCCGCATCTACGCTCTACAAGCGCTTTGCCGCAAGCGCAATGTCACTCGGATCACTCAGCCCCGAGGCGCATTCCACGATCACCATCGCGATGAACATGCTGGGCGGACGCTCCAACACCGGAGAAGGAGGCGAGGACTCCGATGTGTACCGGCCGCATCCCGGCAACCGCAGGGTGGTCGCACCGGATGAGGCACCCGCCTTCGTAAACCGGCCTGCGCCCAAGGGCGGCGGTGTGGCTGTGGAAGAACCGATGGTGGAGGCACCTGCCGTCCACACGCACCTGAACAATAAGATCAAGCAAGTTGCAAGTGGGCGTTTCGGTGTTACGGCGGAGTACCTGGCCCACGCCGAGGAGATTGAGATCAAGGTTGCGCAGGGTGCAAAGCCTGGTGAAGGCGGCCAACTGCCCGGCCACAAAGTCAGCGCCTTGATCGCGCGGCTGCGTCATGCGCAACCGGGCGTCCCGCTCATTTCGCCACCACCGCACCATGACATCTACTCGATCGAAGACTTGGCCCAACTGATTTTCGACTTAAAGCGCGTGAACAAGCGCGCTGCAATCGGCGTCAAGCTGGTGTCGAGTTGCGGTGTCGGCACGGTTGCCGCTGGTGTTGCCAAAGCCTACGCGGACTACATCGTCATCGCAGGAAATACCGGCGGCACGGGTGCCGCGGCGCTCTCAAGCATCAAGTACGCCGGAAATCCCTGGGAACTCGGGCTCGCTGAAGCGCAGCAGGTTCTGATGCAGAACGGCATGCGTGGCAGGGTGCGGCTGCGTACCGACGGCGGTCTTTCCACCGCGCGCGATGTTCTGATTGCGGCATTGCTCGGAGCGGACGAGTTCGCCTTCGGTACCGCCGTGCTGGTGGTGCTGGGGTGCGACATGGCGCGGCAGTGTCATCTGAACACCTGTCCCACGGGCATCGCGACGCAGCGACCGGAGCTTCGTGCCCGCTTTCGCGGCAGGCCGGAGCACGTGGTGCGTCTCTTCGAACAGCTCGCCGGAGACCTGCAGCAGTTGCTGGCCAGATACGGCTTTGCCTCGATTGAAGAGGCAATCGGCCGCGTCGACCTGCTGGACCAGGTGCGTTTCGATGGGGGACTGGACCTGAAACCGATGTTCGCCACCGTGGCCGAGGGTCCGGTGAAGTGGGCGGGCGTTCGCAATCATCGACCGGATCCCGCACCTGCGCTGGACGACGCATGGGAAGTACCGGCGTTAGAAGCTGTGCGTGCAGGCCTGCCGTATGAGGTAAGTAGCCCTGTCGCCAATTGCGATCGTGCCTTGGGTGCGCGCATCGCGGGTGAGATTGCCGCGCTGCGAGCTGCCGCGACTGAGCCGATGCCGATACCCAATGTGAGCGTGACGCTCACGGGAACCGCAGGGCAGTCCTTCGGTGCTTTCGCTGTGGAAGGCATGCACCTGGAGTTGACAGGGCAAGCCAATGACTTCGTTGGGAAAGGCCTGAGCGGCGGGGAACTTGTTCTGCGCGCCCGCGGCCTTGCCGCACAGAACTCCGGCGAACACGTAATTCTCGGCAACGTGGCCCTCTACGGGGCGACGGCGGGCCGCCTCTTTGCTGCCGGGCGCGCGGGAGAACGCTTCGCTGTCCGGAACTCCGGTGCGACGGCAGTCGTTGAAGGCGTCGGCGATCATGGTTGCGAGTACATGACCGGCGGCATTGCCGTTATCCTGGGACCGATCGGGATGAACTTTGGGGCGGGTATGACAGGTGGTCTCACTTGGCTTTATGACAGCGACGGTACAGTTCTGCAGGAACGGCGTTTTCACGAGGAGTTCCTCGATCCCACGCCGTATCGCGAATCGGACGAGAGCTCCCGGCAGGAGCTGAAGTTGCTGATCGAAGCTCACGCAGAGAGAAGCTCCAGCTCACTTGCCAAGTCTCTGCTTGCGAACTGGGAGCAGACTTCGCAGAAGTTTCTACGTTTGGTACCCAAGCCGCAGGTGTAACGTTCGCGCCCGGCACGAGCACCCGGCCTGCATGTAGGATGCCTATGTTCCCGGCATCTTCATGGGCCGGAAGCTCGAGGACCGGATGCAACTTTCCACGCTCAACGACGTCTTCACGCAAGCAGTTTCGCGTGGACAGGAACAGGTCATTCTGACGCAGAACCAGCCAGGTGCGTGGCTGCCCATCTCGGCAGACGCTCTTTACTGGCGTGTCCGACGGCTTGCCGCGTGGCTGAGGTCGCAAGGCGTTCAAAAAGGTGATCGTGTCGCCTTGCTTGCGGAGAACCGTTGGGAATGGGCCGTGGTCGACTTTGCGTGCCTTGCCATCGGCGCAGTAGACGTGCCGATGTTTCCAACCCTGAGCGCGGAACAGACCGCCAATCAGCTTCGCGATTGCGGGGCCCGCATCGCGTTCGTCTCAACGGCCGAAGTCCATAAGAAGGTCAGCGGTTCCGTCGAAGTTTTGGTCGCCATGGACAAGGTGGAAGGCGCAATTGAGTTCGCCGATATCGTTCACGGAGACGAGACATCAGCTCGGGACGAGAGCTTTGAGAGAGAGCGGGAAGCCGTGCAGCCGGAAAATCTCGCCACACTCATCTACACCTCAGGCACCACGGGCGATGCGAAGGGCGTCATGCTCACGCATGGCAATATCGCCTCAAACCTCTCCATGACAACGGATCTCTTCCGCTTCACGCCGGCCGACTCCACGGTTTCGTTCCTGCCGCTCTCGCATGTGACCGCCCGTCATATCGACTACCTGTTCTACGCATCAGGCGTGACGCTCGCATACGTGAGCCGTGCAGAGCGTGTGCTGCCCGCTATGACAGCCGTAAAGCCGACGATCTTCGTCGCGGTGCCTCGCGTGTACGAACGCGTCCGTCAGAGCGCCGAGGGTAAGGCGGTAAAGGCAGGTGGCCTGAAGGCGAAAATCTTTGCATGGGCGGTCAACACCGGCTCCGGTCATCGTGAGCTTGTGGCGAACGGCATAACACCTTCCTCGTTGGCATGGAAGCTTGCCAACAAGCTTGTCTACAGCAAAATTCGCGATGCTTTTGGAGGGCGTGTCAAAACATTTGTTGCAGGAGGCGCGCCACTCGGCATCGATCTGGCGCGATGGTTTGCCGATGGCGGTATTCCCGTGCTGGAAGGCTATGGGCTTACCGAAACGTCGCCCGTGATTGCGGTGAACCTGCCGACGAAGAACAAGCTCGGAACTGTCGGGCAGACGTTGACGAACCTGGAATGCCGGATCGCGGAAGACGGTGAGCTCCTTGTGCGTGGTCCGAGCGTGTTTCCTGGCTACTGGCAGAAGCCTGAGGCCACAGCTGCCGTATTTACCCAAGATGGCTTCTTCTGCACCGGCGATGTGGGCAACATCGACCCGGAAGGCTATCTCTCCATCACAGACCGTAAGCGCGAGTTGCTCAAGACGACAGGTGGAAAGTTTGTCGCTCCTCAACCTATCGAGAACAAGCTTAAGGTGAGTTCTCTGGTCGCGTTCGCCGCGCTGCAAGGCGACAGGCGCAAATACATCTCTGCGATCATTGCGCCGAATTTCGTCGCTCTCGAAGAATGGGCGCAGAAGCAGGCGATCGCCATAACAGACCACACTTCTCTTATTCGGGACAACAGGGTCCTAGCGCTTTACCAGCAGGAGATCGACCGCACCAACGCTGGCCTTTCACCGTGGGAAAAGATCAAGCGCTTCCGCCTGGTGCCGGAGGAATGGACACCCGAGAACGGTCATCTGACACCGAGTCTGAAGCTCAAGCGGCGGGTCGTACTGGAACGATACGGCAGCCTGATTGAAGAGATGTACAGCGGCGCGGAGACGGATTGAAGCAACGTAAGCTCCTCATGACGCTGTTTGCACTCTGGTAACGGTCTTGCTTCGGGTGCGGAGTGCGTTTACAAGAAGAAGGCGCACCTTTGCATCGACTTCCTTTTTTGGACAGGATGCCGTCATGGCCTTAGCGAATCACGCAGAGTTTCGGGATGTGATGGACATTCGGCAGGCCGCTGGATACCTCGGCATCAGCGCGGACTCACTCTACCGCTACGCATCCGAAGGAACGGTTCCTGCATTCAAGCTGGGGAACCGCTGGCGCTTTAAGAAGAACCTTCTGGACGCCTGGATGGACCGTGAGTCTGGGGTTGTAGCCGCGCCCGTTATGGAAGGCAAGAAGCCCACGCGTTCCGCCCGCTGATGCTGCTATGCAAGTTGCAGAGTCTAGGCAGGTTGCAGAGTAATGACCGTGATCTCAGGCGGACAGCGAAATCGCACCGGAAGATGCACCGTGCCGATGCCTCGGTTTACATAGAGTTGAACCTTTCCGACCTGAAATGCACCGTGCACGTATTTCCGGGCCATGTCCGGCAGAAAGAACTGCGTGAGTCCTGGAATGCGTATCTGGCCGCCGTGACTATGGCCGGCAAGCATCAGGTCAACTCCGCCAAAGCGGTTTACAGTGTCGGCAAAATCTGGCTCGTGTCCCAGCAGCACGACAGGAGGTTTCTCCTGCCTGCTTGAGGAAAAGTGCTTCGGAATGGCACGGGAGAGATCGGGTGCGTCGAAGTATGCGTCCGCCAGCCCTGCGATCCACAGGCGGTCTCCGTTGCGATCCAGAGCTTCAAACCGGTTGTGCAGCACTTCCATCTTCTGGGACTGAAGAGCGGCCATAACCCCCGGCATGTCCATGGAGTCGTGATTGCCCAGAGAGCAGAACCGGAGAGGACAATGGATGCCGTTGAGTATCTCGGCACAAATGTGCTCGTATCGCCGCGTGCGCTGCGGCTGATGAATGTCTGCCGTAATAAAGTCGCCGGTCAGCGCCACCATGTCAGGCTTCAGCGTGTTGACACGATCGACGACTTTCTTCAGGAAGTAATCTTCGCCATAACTGCGGTGATGAAAGTCCGAAATCTGTACGATCCGGAAGCCGTGAAACGCATCCGGAAGGTGTGCGATCGCTGCCGCATGTTCCAGAACCGTTAGGTGGTGACGGTCGAACTCGGTTGCATCGAGCAGCAACCCACCCACTGCGAATGCTGCCCCTGCAAGCAGAAACTGGCGTCGCGTGGGCGGCAGACGGGCGCCCGCCTCGTCGTGGGTCATAGCTTATTCTACCGGCGCGTGTGCCCTTGGTCCCGCCAGTAAAATTGATCGATGGACTACCGCGCAAGACAGGTGCGTCTTCACCACGCAATGCAAGATGCAGGCGTCGATGCGCTGCTCGTGACGCATCTGCCGGACGTGCGGTATCTCTGTGGCTTCACGGGATCCAATGCTGTGCTCGCTTTCACCGCCGGAGCTCGCGGCGTACAGGCGCGCCTGTTCACGGACGGCCGCTATATCGCGCAGGCAAAGCGCGAGGTCCATGCTGCTTCGGTGCGGATCGTGAAGGGCAGTGCAACGGCGCATGCGACGGCCTTTGTTACGAATTCCACCGCGAAGTGTTGCGGATTCGATGCGACTGCGGTCACGGTGCATGGGCTCGCGGCCATGCGCGCCACCCTCAGCAGCAAGGAAGCAAAGCAGAAGCGGCCTGCATCGTTCCTGAAGCCGCTTGCCCCGCTGGTGGGGGCCCTTCGCGAAAACAAAGATGAGATGGAACTCGCCAAAATGACTCAGGCGGCACTGCTTGGCTGCGAGCTTTACGATGATCTGCTTGGCTGGATACAGGCCAACATGCGTGAAATGGAAGTTGCCGCGGAACTGGAATATCGCGCACGTAAAGCGGGAGCTGAGGCGATGAGCTTCGAAACGATCGTTGCCTCCGGCGTGCGGTCGAGCATGCCTCACGCGCGCGCAACATCGGCGCGGCTGCAGGCAGGCACATTGCTCACGCTCGACTTCGGTATCATTCTGGATGGTTACTGTTCCGACATGACGCGAACGGTGTTTCTCAGCACGTCCGCGAAGGCCTCCAGTGCGGGAGTTGCGAGGGAGCAGCAGCGTGTATTTGAAGCAGTGCTTGAGGCGCAACAAACCGCAGTGGCAACCGTGAGGGAAGGCGTTGCCATGGGAACTGTCGATGAAGCCGCACGTTCTGTGCTGAGAAAGGCAGGACTTGCGAAGTATTTCACGCACTCTACAGGCCATGGTCTGGGTTTGGAGATCCACGAGAGCCCTCGCATCGCCGCGAGAGAGACACGCACCCTGCAGGCTGGCATGGTAATTACGGTGGAGCCCGGTGTGTATCTACCCGATCGCTTCGGGGTTCGCATCGAAGACACCGTAAGCGTCACCGCCAATGGCTGCGAGATACTTACTCCGGCGCATCGGGGTTGGGTAGAGTTATAAAGGTGCGACGGGATCGCACGTGGTCTGGCGCAAACAGCTGGCCGTAATAGAAGGAAGAACATGGAACGTATGGATTTGCAGGAACTGCGTGAACTGATCGAGTTCCTGAAAAAGAACGGCGTCGCTGAGTTTGAACT
>CALMAP010000241.1:14567-15837 GCA_937859825.1 uncultured Terriglobus sp.
CAGCACGTCAAGCTGAAATTCGAGAGCGCTTTCGCGCAGCAGACCGCACCCGTTCATTTTGCTCCAGCGTCTGCGTTTGCGGCTGCACCTGTGCCTCCAGCTTTCGCCGCGGGTGCCGTAGCGCCACCAGCACCTGCAGCCGCTGCAGAAGCGGAGCCGGCGGAGACACTCCACATAGTGAAGTCGCCCATCGTCGGAACTTTCTATGAAAGCTCCGCCCCAGGCGCTGCCGCGTTCGTCAAGGTCGGCGACACGGTGGAAGTCGGTCAGGTGCTCTGCATTGTCGAAGCGATGAAGCTAATGAACGAGATCGAAAGCGATGTCGCCGGGGAAGTCGTGAAGCTGATCGCAAAGAACGGCAGCCCAGTCGAGTATGGACAGCCTCTGTTCGCGGTGAAGGCAAGATAGCGTGGCCCTGTTCAAAAAGGTTCTGATCGCCAATCGTGGTGAGATTGCCCTTCGGGTCATCTCCGCTTGCCGTGAGCTTGGAATCAAAACGGTCGCCGTGTACTCCGAGGCCGACCGGAACAGCCTGCACGTGCGGTTCGCCGATGAAGCCATCTGCATTGGGCCGCCGCGCTCCGCCGACAGCTATCTGAACGTGCCTGCGGTGATTTCGGCGGCAGAGATCGCGGACGTCGACGCGATCCATCCTGGCTACGGCCTGCTGAGCGAAAACGCAAACTTCGCGGAAGTGTGCCGCGCTTCGAACATCAAATTCATCGGTCCGCGCCCGGAAGTCACGCGCATGATGGGCGAGAAATCGACCGCGCGCCAGACGATGAAGGCGGCGCAGGTGCCGATCCTGCCTGGCTCGGACGGCGTGATCGCCAGTGTCGAAGAAGCGCTCGAGTGGGCAAACTCGGTTGGCTACCCCGTGATTCTGAAAGCCGTTGCGGGTGGCGGCGGACGCGGCATGCGCATCTGTCGCACCGCTGACGAACTGCCGGGCCTCTTCCATCAAGCCTCGACCGAAGCACTGAACGCCTTCGGCAATGGCGACCTTTACATGGAGAAGTTCATCGAGCAACCGCGCCACATCGAGTTTCAGGTGCTCGCCGATGAGCACGGGAACGTGATGAGCCTGGGAGAGCGGGAATGCTCCATCCAGCGGCGCCACCAGAAGTTGATCGAAGAAGCACCCAGCCTGCAGATTACCCCGGAGACGCGCAAGCGCCTCGGTGGCGTGATCGAGCGCTCACTGCGCGAGATTGGCTACTGGAACGCTGGCACCATCGAGTTCCTGATGGATGAGGACGGCGAGATCTAC
>CALMAP010000242.1:0-12764 GCA_937859825.1 uncultured Terriglobus sp.
CTTTCGCCTCGCTTCTCTGCCGGAGAAGCTCACCGCAGTGCTCGCCCAGTTTGCGAAGGTCGCGGGCAATCCGCGGGTCTCCGTCGCCAGCGCCATTCCGTTCGGATGGAACGAGTCGCCCACCTACCAGCGCATCTACGTGGTGGATACGCGGGCGCAGGAGAGCGACGACTCACTTGCAGCAAATGCAATCGCCGAGGCCACCGAGCAACTCCACGACGATATGGCCTACGAGTTTGAGGCCAAGTGGCAGCTCTGGCACCCCGAACCTGAGGCGGAAGGCCTCGACTCCACTTGGCGGCTGCAGACCTCAACGATAAAGGTAATCGGCTTCGGCCCGGAGTTCGACGAGGGCTCCTACGAGCAGAACGGCCATATCCGCATCGATTTCGGCCTGGACACTCCCTGGGTGCAGGAAGAGGAAGACCTGGACGGAACGGGCGCGGAACGCATCAAGCAGAATGTAGAAAAGCTGCTCGCCTTCGTGCTCTCCGTGGAGAAGCACTGTGGTATTAGTTCACGTTTGTTGTGGACGGAATCCGGTGAACCACTGGCAGAGAAGCTGGTGGCCACGCTGCAGCGGTTGAACTAGCGCTTTACGTGAACGCACCCTTTTTAAGTTGTTTCGTTCGCTCAGTTGACGATCTAGCCAGCCAAAACAATTTCAGAAAAGTCCGCAATCTTTGAAAAATCATCCAGGATGGATTGCAGCAGGCCTAGCCGCGCGGCACGCAGGTCTGCATCGGGTACCATCACCATCACCTTATCGAAGAAGGTATCCACGTAGGGTCGCAACTCCGCGATCATCAGCAGGGCCGCGTCGTAGTTTCCCTTCGATTGCAGCGCTTCCACGGCTTCTGCGCGCTTCCGTGCTTCTGTAACAAGCTGCACCTCGGCATCTTCGCTGAGAGATGCCGAGGTGCCGATGCTGAAGTTTTCTCCTTTGGCTTTTGCCTGCTCCACGATATTGCGCATGCGTTTGAACGCCGCGCTGATGGCTGCAAAGTCCTCGGAATCACGCGCCGTGGTCACCGCGTCCACCCGGCTCATCGCATCGCGCACATCATCAGCGCCGGCCGCCATGACCGCTTTTACGATGTCGTAGTCCCCGCCACGCACCTCGCGCAGGTACCACTCGAGCCGTTCTTTTAGAAAGCCGGATACGGTTGCAAAGGCTGCGTGTTGGCCCGTTGCATTGGCGACCGCACTCAGCGTAAGCGGCAACGCGCTTTCCGCAAGCATTTTGACGATGCCGTTGGCGGCGCGGCGCAGTGCAAATGGGTCCTTGGACCCGGTGGGCTGCAGGCCAAGGCCAAACATGCCGGCGATGGTGTCTGCCTTGTCCGCAATAGAAAGCAAGAGCCCTTGCGTGGTGCGGGGTGTGCCATCTTCCATGGACGCGGGCAAATACTGGTCGTAGATCGCCATCCAGACGGCTTCGCTGCTGCCCTGCGCACGGGCGTACAGGCCGCCCACGATGCCCTGCAATTCCGTAAACTCTTTGACCAGCTCGCTGGTCAGATCTGTCTTGGCGAGACGCGCAGCCTCGTCGAGCGCGGGCAGGTCGACAGTCTTGCCTGTGTGCGCAACCGTCTCGCCGAGCTTTGCTGCAATGGCGCGCACGCGCTCCGACTTCGCTGCGTAGCTGCCGAGCTCCTTTTGGAACGTCACTTTTTCTAAAAGCGCAGTACGCTCCGACAGCGGGATTCGCTGGTCGAACTCATAGAAGAATCGCGCATCGTTGAAGCGGGCACGCAGGACGCGCTCGTTTCCATGACGAATGATGCCGCTCACGCGCTCGTTTGCTTCCGTATTCAGGACCGCGAGAAAGTGCGGCAGCAGCTTGCCGTCCGTGCCCTCGACTGCGAAGTAATTCTGATGGTCACGCATCACGGTGACCAGCACCTCTTCGGGCAGTTGCAGGTACTCGGCTTCAAAGTTGCCGAGCAGCACGGATGGCCACTCGGTCATGTGGGTCACCTTGTCGACGAGCGCGTGGTCTTCGCGCCAGCGAGCGTCCGGCACTATGCGGGTCACGCGGTCAAGTGCCTTGCGGACCCGCTCACGGCGCGTCTCCACGTCGGCAATGACCATCGCATTCCGTAGAACCTGGAGATACTGCGCGGGTGAGCTTACAGGAATTGGCGAGCCGCCATGCAAAACACGATGGCCGTAGGTGACCGTACCGGTCTTGCATCCGGCCCACTCCACCGGGACGGCCTCGCTGTCCAGCAGTGCAAGCATCCACTGCACGGGCCGCACAAAGCGCTCCGGCTTGCCTGCCCGCCAGTACATATTCTTCGCCCAGTAGATTGCGGCTATCTCGCGCGGCAGTTCGGACGCGATCACTTCTGCGGCGGGCCGGCCCGCGTGGCGAACCGTTGCCGCAAGATACTCGCCCTTTGCGTTGAGGATGGTGCGGAGGTCACTTACATCGACGCTCGCCTTCTTCGCGAAAGCGAGTGCGGCAGGGGTCGGCTGGCCGTCCCTGTAGGCGGCTTTCATCGGCGGCCCGGTCAGTTCTTCTTCCGCATCCGCCTGCTGCAGCACGACATCATGCACCAGCACGGCAAGTCTTCTTGGTGTGGAGAAGCTCTCGATCCGGGCGTCTTCCACAATCAGGCGTTCCCGGCCCAGCATCTCCCGCAAGCGCAGGGTGAGTTCCGCCTCGGCGGCCACGATCATGCGCGCGGGAATCTCTTCCAGTCCCAGTTCAAACAGGAAATCAGCCACGCACTACCTCACCGGGGGTTATGCCACCCTGTTCAAGAGCGGTAACGCGCTCTCCCTGTTCTGCGTAAGCTTTGGCAACACCCACAATCAACGTACGGATGCGCGCCATCACGCCGACGCGCTCGGTTACGGAGATAGCACCACGCGCATCCAGCAGGTTGAACAAATGGGAACATTTCAGCGCGAGCTCATACGCACCCAGCACCGGAAAGCGCCGGATCGTGAGCGAGTCCGAGTCGTCCAGCCTTCTTGAAGCCTGCAGTAACGCGAGGCACTCCGCCTCATAGGCGCTCAGGTGCTGCCAGAGGCGTTCCACGTCTGCATAGTCGAAGCTGTATGCGGAGAACTGCTGCTCTTCCTGCAGGCGGATGTCGCCATAGGTTGTCACGCGGTCCGTGTCCGGCTCGCGTGCCCAAACGATCTCATAGATGGAGTCCACGTCCTGCAGGAACTGCGCGAGACGTTCCAGGCCATACGTGATCTCACCGGAGATGGGATCGAGGTCGAGGCCGCCGCACTGCTGGAAATAGGTGAACTGCGTGATCTCCTGGCCGTCCATCATCACCTGCCAGCCCACGCCCCACGCGCCGCCGACGGGCCATTCCCAGTTGTCTTCTTCGAACTTGATATCGTGGTCGGCCAGAACGATACCGATGGCTTCCAGGCTCTGCAAATAGAGGTCCTGAATGTTCGCGGGTGGCGGCTTCAGGATGACCTGAAACTGCGTGTGCTTGTAGAGGCGATTGGGGTTCTCACCGTAACGGCCATCAGCGGGGCGGCGGGAAGGCTGTGCGTACGCAATGCGCACCGGCTTCGGCCCAAGCACGCGCAGAAAGGTGTCCGGGCTCATGGTGCCGGCGCCTACCTCGACATCGTAGGGCTGCTGCAGAACACAGCCGCGCTCCGCCCAGAAACGCTGCAGCGCGAACAAAATTTCCTGAAAGGTGAGCGCCTTCGCAGACTGCGTTTCAGGCGGCGCCTCGGCCACTTGCGACATGAAGAGACTTGCTCCTGTGGAATAGACCAAGTTTACAGGAGCGCATTGCCGCTGGCAGATGAGGTAAGAGCGTCCGCGAACTTCGCGGCGCTCTTGCCTTATGCCGTAAGCGATGGCGGAGCAAGTGACGGATCAACGCCGAGAGTCGTGTTTGGCTCCGGGCCGAGGACGAACTCCAGATGCGCGCCCTTTATCAAGTCTTCATGCCGGACCCACAAGCGGTCGAGCGGCTTGCCGTCCAGCTTTACGGACTGGATATACGCGTCGCCCGGTGCGCTCCGCTTCGCTTCAATCAACAACTCACGGCCTTCCCCAACACGCATGCGAACGCTGTCGAAGACGGGTGCCGTCAGCACATAGGTCGCGCTCACAGGATCGACGGCATACAAGCCCATTGCGCTCATCACAAACCACGCGGACATCTGTCCGCAGTCTTCGTTGCCGCTCAGACCGTCAAAGTCGTTGTGGTAGAGCGTGTCGATGATCTGGCGAACACGCTGCTGCGTCTTCCACGGCTGGCCGGCGTAGGTGTACAGGAAGGTGATGGCATGGCTCGGCTCATTGCCATGCACGTACTGGCCGATGAAGCCGGACATGTCCGCAACGTCTTCATTGCTGACGCCGGGCTCCGCATCGAAAAGCGCATCGAGCTTTTTCAGGAACGGCCCGCGTCCGCCGAAGGTGTCGATGTAGCCCTTCGCATCGTGCTGGACGAAGAACGTAGTCTGCCAGGCATTCGACTCTGTGTAATCGCGGTACTTCTTGGTATGTCCCGTTGCCTTGGGATTGAAGTCGGACGTCCACTTGCCGTCTTCCAGCTTCGCTCGAATAAATCCGGTCTTCGGGTCGAAGAGGTTGCGATAGTTCTGCGAACGCTTGCGCTGCACGGTGGCATCGTCCGCATGGCCGGTTGCATCGGCAACATGCGCACAGGCCCAGTCGTTGTAGCAATACTCGAGCGCCTTGCTTACAGACTCGTTCAGCTTGTCGGCGGGGATGTAGCCCATTTTGCGGTAGTAGGCCAGGCCCTCGAAATCGTCGTCCATGTTGCGCTTGCGCATCACGGCGTAGGCGCGGTTCCAATCGATACCCGGCACTTTCTTGGTGCATGCCTCGGCCATCACGCTGGCAGAGTGGTAGCCCGTCATGCAGAGAGTTTCGCCACCTTGCAAGGGCCAGATCGGCATGCCTGCCGGGCTCTCTTCCGCCATGCGCACGAGGCTCATCACCATCGGACTCACCCGCTCCGGCTGCCACAGGGTGAAGCTCGGGTGCAGCGCGCGAAAGGTGTCCCAGAGCGAGTAGGTGCTGTAGTTGTGCTCACCTGCCTGCAGGGTGTGAACCTTCTGGTCCATGCCGCGATACTCCCGGTTCACGTCGTCGGCAACCGTGGGCGCGCACATCATGTGGTACATGCCGCTATAAAAGATCGTTTTCTTTTCGGTATCGAAGCTGTCCACGGAGATCTTGCTCAGCTCACGCTGCCAGGCGTTCTTCGCATCGGCACGGGCGGCGGCAAAGTCAAATTCCGGCACCTCGGCCTTTACATTTGCCAGCGCATTCTCCGCACTGACCATGCTGATGCCGACCTTGACCACCACCGGCTTTGATGTGTCGAGGTGGATGGCCGCGTGCAGCGTGCGGCCGTTGGCCTCAGTTCCGTCGATGGGTTTGCGGTCGCTGTAGAGCTGTACCTTCTGAAAAGGCTGCTCAAAAACCATCGCAAAGTAGACCTGACGCGTGGGTGCCCACACGTGCATGGTGCGGCCACCCATCAGCGTACGGTCGCCTACCACCTTGATTTCGGCAGTTGTAAGGGGTGGGACTTTCTTCTCAAAGTCGCTCTGGTCGGCATAGCAATGGTGCAGATCCAGCAGAATATGGCCGGGCTGTTGGCTCTGCGGGAAGGTATAGCGGTGCACACCGGCACGCTCAGTTGCCGTCAGTTCCGCGAAGATGCCGCTGGCGAGCTTCACAGAGTAGTAACCCGGCTCAGCCTTCTCGTCGCTATGCGAAAAGCGTGTGCGATAGCCCTCGTCCGGCTGGTTCTTGTCGCCCGCAACCAGCTTTACCTCGCCGACACGCGGCACCACGAGAACATCGAGAAGATCGCCACAACCCGTGCCGCTCAGGTGCGTGTGGCTGAAACCCATGATGGACGAGTCCATATGGTGATATCCGGAGCACCAGTCCCAACCATGATTGTCTGTATCCGGACTTAGCTGTACTGCGCCGAAGGGTACGGTCGCTCCCGGAAAGGTGTGCCCGTGGCCTCCGGTGCCGAGAAAGATGTTGACGTATTTCGTTACATCGCCGGCCGACGCTACTGCCTTCTTGCTCTTGCCGCGCTGCGCAAACATACCCTGCGCCGCTGCAAGCGAGGTCACTTGCAGAAACTCACGCCGATTCCACATACAGAACATCTCCAGGACCCAATCGAGGTCGCAAACCAGTATGCCCGTTGGGAATGGGTTCTGCCTATGACGCTTGACCTACACGGACCGAGGCGCCCGGAATGGCTGAGGGCTAGATGTGTACCGTCCAGCCCAACTGCTCCAGTTCACGCTCTATATCGGCCAGGGCCAGTTCCAGGGCAGACCTGCGGTGAGGATTGGAGGTGCGCTCGGAAAGGACACGTTCGCGCTGCATCTGCAGACCTTGCAAGCGACGCTGCTTCTCCAACTCTGAGATGCGGTCGGTTTTCGCGGCATTGCCCGGCGATGCTTCCCTTGCACTCTGCTGTTCTCCCACGTTTTTGCTCTCCCAGCCTCGCGCCATGCGCTTAGTCTACTCGTACGGCAATAAAACTACTGCTGAAACACTGGCGAAGCGAACTGTCCGGCATGTGTCCGGCTTTCGCACTGTTGCACGATAAACGAACGAGCGTCTTACAAGGAAGCGACCTGCGGCAACTTCGGGTCGTCTTGAGTACAGCACCCGGGTCAGGGCAAAAGGAGGACCGCGAGGTATGTGGATCGTACAGTTGGCGCTGCGGCGGCCTTACACCTTCGTCGTCATGGCGGTACTGATCCTGGTGCTCGGGATTGTGTCGATTGAAACCATGTCTACGGACATCTTCCCGCCGATCGACATTCCGGTGGTGAGCGTTGTTTGGACGTACAGCGGCACCAGCCCCGAGGAGATGGAGCGCCGTTTCACCACGATCAGCGAACGTTCTATGACCACGGCTGTGAACGACATCGAGCACATCGAATCGCAATCGGTAAGCGGCGTATCGGTCATCAAGGTCTTCTTCCAGCCGGGAACCCGCATCGATGCAGCGGTCGCGCAGGTCACGGCAGTCAACCAGACCATTCTGCGCATTCTGCCTCCCGGCACCACGCCGCCTTTTATCCTTCAGTTTTCCGCGTCGAACGTGCCGATCCTGCAGGCGGTGATGTCATCGAACAAGCTTTCGGAAGCCGACCTGTACGATCTCGGCTTGAACTTCCTGCGTGTACAGCTTGCGACCGTGCAGGGAGCGCAGGTGCCTTCTCCATATGGCGGCAAAGCACGGCAGATCATGGTTGACCTGGACCCTGCCGCGCTGTACAGCAAGGGCCTCTCACCCACCGACGTGGTGAATGCGCTGACCGCGCAGAACCTGATTCTTCCTTCAGGCGATGCGAAAGTCGGATTGACCGACTACATCGTAAGAACGAACGCTTCCCCGCAGGTACTGACCCAGCTAAACGACCTGCCGATCAAACAGGTCAATGGTGCGACCATCTACATCCATGATGTTGCGCAGGTGCATGAAGGATTTGCCGTACAGCAGTCGATCGTTCGCGTAGACGGGCAACGGTCGGCTCTCATGACCATCCTGAAGGCCAGCAACGCTTCCACGCTAGACATCGTGAAGCGTGTGCGCGAACGTCTGCCGATCGCCATTGCAAACCTGCCGCAACCTGCGCCGGAGATCAAGCTCCTGTTCGACCAATCCATCTTTGTGAAGGCGGCGCTGCAGGGCGTAGTCAAGGAAGCGCTGATTGCGGCCACGCTGACCGCGATCATGATTCTGCTGTTCCTCGGGTCGTGGCGTTCCACCGTCATCATTGCCGTATCGATTCCTCTGTCGATCCTGGTCTCCATCATCTGCATGAAGTTTCTGGGCCAGACGCTGAACACGATGACACTCGGCGGCCTCGGCCTTGCCGTCGGCATCCTCGTGGACGATGCCACGGTCGAGATCGAGAACATTCACCGCAACCTGGGACTCGGCAAGCAGATTGAGCCCGCCATTCTGGATGGCGCGGCACAGATCGCCGTACCCGCGTTCGTCTCAACGCTTGCCATCTGCATCGTGTTCATCCCGGTCGTCTTCCTGTCCGGCGCGGCAAAAAGCCTGTTCGTGCCGCTCGGCATGGCAGTGGTCTTCGCCATGCTCGCAAGCTATCTTCTTTCGCGCACGCTGGTACCCACAATGGTCAAGTTCCTGCTGGCGCGCGAAGTTGAGGTCTACGCGCTGGCAGAAGCGGAACACTCCAGCGGGCATGTGCTCTCCCCGGAGGAACTCGCCGAAGTCGAGCGGAAGCGGCGCAGTCTCGGACTCATCTGGGGAACGCACTTCGCTTTCAACCGGTCGTTCGAGAAACTACGCGCACGCTACCAGCGCATTCTGGAGTGGTCGCTTGCAAACACCACCTTTGCGCTTACCTGCTTCGGGGTCTTCATGCTGATCTCGTTCTGCACGGTGCCTTTCATCGGTCGAGACTTCTTTCCGGACGTGGACGCAGGCTCGTTCCGGCTGCATGTGCGCACGCCTCCCGGCACGCGCATCGAGCAGTCTGAGGTCGTCTTCGCGCAGGTGGAACAAACGATTCGCCAGATCATTCCCGCGCGCGAACTGAACACAATCATCGACGATATCGGCGTGCCGAATGGTTCATTCAATCTCGCCTTCGGCGACGGCTCGCTGACCGACGTACAAGACGGAGAAATCCTCGTCTCACTGAACGAGGATCACCATCCCACGGCGCAGTATCGTGAAAAGCTGCGTGAGGTGCTTCGCACAAAGTACCCGGAAGAAGTCTTCTACTTCCAGGCGTCCGACATCGTGAACCAGATCCTGAACTTCGGTCTGCCCTCACCCATCGACATACAGATCAGCGGCCGTCTCGCCGCAGCCAACTTTGCGACAGCCCAGGCCATACGCCGTGACGTAGCCAAGGTGCCGGGTGCCGCTGATGTTCACGTGCACCAGGTTCTCTATGCGCCGGAACTGCGGATCAACGTGGACCGCACGCGCGCGCAGAATGTAAACCTAACCGAGGCGAACGTCGCCAACAGTATGCTGTATGCGCTGGCGGGCTCCGGAACCGCCACGCCGAACTACTGGCTGAATCCGCAGAACGGCGTGAACTATTCCGTAGTGGTCCAGGTACCGCAGTACAAGCTTGATTCCGTGGACAAGGTGAATTCCCTGCCAATCTCCGCTCCGTCTGCCGCCGGCACCAGTCCACTTACGCCATCCAGCACAGGCGCAGGTCCGCAGCAGGCGCAACTGCTCTCCAACGTGGCGCAGATTCAGCATGTCAGCTCCGCGGGCATTACGAACCACTACAACGTGCAGCCGGTGTATGACGTGTTCGTGAACCGGCAGGGCCGCGATCTGGGTGGCGTGGCAACGGACATCGACCGCATTCTGAAGAAGTACCGCGACAAACTGCCACGCGGGTCGACCCTGACTGTGCGCGGGCAGGTAAAGAGCATGGAAGACAGCTTTACCGGACTCGGACTCGGCATGATCTTCGCGGTTGCGTTGGTCTACCTGCTGATGGTGGTCAACTTCCAGAGCTGGCTCGATCCGTTCATCATCCTGATGGCACTGCCGGGTGCCGCTTGCGGCATCCTGTGGATGCTCTTTCTCACGGGCACCACGTTCTCCGTTCCATCACTGATGGGTGCCATCATGACGGTGGGCGTTGCCACGGCGAACTCCATCCTGATGGTGACCTTCGCGAACGACCAGCGCAGCGCAGGCATGAACAGCGTGCAGGCTGCGGCGGCGGCGGGCTTCACGCGGCTGCGTCCCGTTCTGATGACGGCGCTCGCCATGATTCTTGGCATGCTGCCCATGTCCCTTGGCATGGGCGAAGGCGGCGAGCAGAATGCGCCGCTCGGCCGCGCCGTGATTGGCGGACTGATCGTTGCTACGGCAACGACGCTGGTCATTGTGCCCATCTTCTACTCACTGCTGCGCAAGGAGCCGCCGCTCGGCGCACAGATGGAATCGAACGCTGAAGAGGGTGTGCTGGAGCACGCCTGACCTTCACTATCACTTGCGTTCCTGCCAGGAATGGTGAAACGTCAAGAGGGAGCTGCACCGCATGGCCCAGAATTTTGTCGATGCACCCATTGCTAACGAGCAGGATCCGCGCACCGTTGCCGGTGATCCAAATCCACCGCAGAAGGGACGGGTGGTCGGTGCCGCCGCCGCGTTTCTTCTGCTGATTCTGGTGGGCGCGGCCTTTCTCATCCCGAAGCTTCGTCATCGCGACGAACTGGTGCAGGAGACCCGGGTGGTCTCAGGACCGCCGCCCGTCTCGGTAGCTAAAATTCAACTCGGCAGCACCAGCAGCAAACTGGAACTGCCCGGCACTGTGCAGGCATTTGAGCAGACCTCAGTCTATGCCAGGACTTCCGGTTATGTGAGCCACCGTTACGTGGACATTGGCGACCACGTTCGAGCCGGCCAACTGCTGTCTACCATCGAAGATCCACAGACAGAACAGCAGCTTCGCCAGGCACAGGCCAACGTTCTGCAACTGCGCGCCCAGCTCGTACAGGCGCGCGCCAACGCGAAGCTCACCACGCTGAACAACAACCGCTACGAGCAGCTTTACAACGAAGGTGTCGTTTCACGTGCTGCCGCAGACCAGCAGGTAGCGCAGGCGGGAGCGAACGATGCCACCGTGCAGGCAGCACTTGCAAACATCGCCGCAGGGGAAGCGAACGTAAAGTCACTGCAGGAGCAGGCAGGGTTCTCCCGCGTGCTTGCCCCATTTACCGGAACCATCCTGTCACGCGGGATCGACACGGGTTCTCTCATCTCTGCCGGTTCCGCCAGCACCGTGACGCAGCTTTTTACCCTCGCCCAGTCTGACAAGGTACGTGTCTTTACCAATGTTCCGCAGAGTGCGGCACCTGCGGTGATGACGGCGCGCACCGCTCAGGTGCAGTTCCGCGAACTGCCAGGGCAGATTTTCAGCGGCGCGATTACCCGTACCTCTTCCTCCATCGACACGGCCTCACGGACGCTGCTTACTGAAATCGATCTGCCCAACGCGAATGGAAAGATCCTTCCTGGCATGTTCGCCACGGTGATGTTCGACACGAACCGGGCGCAACCGCCTCTGCTAATTCCCGCCAACGCGCTCTTTGTACGGAGCGCGGGGCCGCAGGCCTTCGTCCTGGACTCTAATCATGTGGCCCATTTGCATAACCTTGTGCTGGGCCGTGACTTTGGTGCGAGCACCGAGGTGATCAGCGGGCTGAAACAGGGCGATACCGTCGTTCTTTCCCCCGGCGACAGCGTGACGGATGGTGCCAAAGTGGACCCGCAGTCGGGTACGTAGTTCAGCAGATCGGTCCGAGAGACTCACCGGTAAAATAGGCAGACGTGTCCACTCAACAACGAACGCAAGGCATCGTTTCGCTCCGCGGTCTCCGCAAGGTCTACAGCGGCAAGCAGCCTGTGGTCGCGGTGGACGGTATCAACCTCGATGTTCCGGCCGGACAGATTTATGGCCTGCTCGGGCCGAATGGCGCGGGCAAGACGACCACGATCTCTATCTGCACGACGCGCGCATTGCCCACCGGCGGCTCCGCCTGTATCGCTGGGGTAGACGTCGTAAAGCAGCCGTCGGAAGCGCGACGGCACATGGGCGTGGTGCCTCAGTACAACACGCTTGAGCGGTCCTGCACTGTGGAAGAGAACCTTCACTTCCACTGCCTTTATTTCGGCTTCTCCTCTGCGGAAGCGAAGGCGCGCACTGCCCAGCTGCTCGACCAGTTTCACCTGACGGAACGGGCCAAGTCCTATCCCAACCAACTCTCCGGCGGCCTTGCGCAGCGCGTGCAGATTGCCCGTGCCATCGCGCACCATCCGCAGGTGCTGTTTCTGGATGAGCCTTCCGCGGGCCTCGATCCGCAAAGCCGCATTGCCATGTGGGAGGCGGTGCAGGGCCTTCATCGAGAAGGCATCACCGTGGTGCTCACGACGCACTACATGGAAGAAGCCGACGAACTGTGCGATCGCCTCGCCATCATCGACCATGGCCGCATCCTCGTCGAGGACACGCCGGAGGCGCTCAAAGCCTCACTTGGCGCAAGCAGCATCTACGAGCTCGATCTTCGCACCAGCCCCGAGGCATTGCAGCGCGATCTGGAAAAGCTGCCCGAGGTGACGAAGGTAGAAACCACGTCGCAGGGGTTGCGTATTCTGGCGAACAATGCCGAAGGTCTGCTGCCGCAGGTGGTGTCCGCGGCAAGCGCATATGGCCTGCGTGATATGCGCATTACCGAGCCAACACTGGAAACCGTGTTCATCCGGCTTACCGGCCGCGACCTGAGGGAATAAACTATGCAGCCGAACACAGCAATCAGGCCCGCCGCTGCACCTTCTACCTTCATGCAGTACACCCGTGCTTTCGGCGGCATGCTCCTGCGTGATCTGCACGTGCTGCGGCGCGAACTGTTTCCATTCGTAATCCGTGTCTGCATGAATCCGCTGCTGTTCCTGTTCGTGTTCACGTACGTGATGCCGCACATGTCCAACGGAGCGGCAATGAATCCGACGGCGAGTATGGCGCAAGGCACCGGCGCAAACTTTTCCACGGTGCTGCTGCCGGGGCTCATGGCGGTGGGCATCATGTTCTCGGGCATCGCCGCCGTTGCCCTGCCGCTGGCCGTGGACTTCGGCAGTACCCGCGAGATTGACGACCGTGTCATGTGCCCGCTGCCCACTGCGTTCGTAGCTTGGGAGAAAGTCATCTTCTCCGCCATGCAATCGGTCCTTGCCGCGGGCATTGTC
>CALMAP010000242.1:12774-16609 GCA_937859825.1 uncultured Terriglobus sp.
CATTGTCTTTCCACTCGCCTACTACATTCCATCCACACCGGTCTACGCGCACGTGACGAGCTGGCCGTTTCTGATCACGGTGGTTGTGCTTGCTTCGCTGGTTGCCGGAGCGCTTGGTCTGGCAATTGGAACAGCCGTGAAGCCACAACAGATCGGCCTGATCTTTTCGGTGATCGTCATCCCGATCACGTTTCTTGGCTGCGTGTACTACCCTTGGGCCGCGCTGAACCACATTCGCTGGTTGCAGATGGGTGTGCTGGTGAACCCGATCGTCTACATGACGGAGGGCCTGCGCGCCGCCCTGACACCGTCCCTGCAGCACATGCACCCCGCGGCTATTCTCGGGATGCTCGTATTTTTTCTGGTCCTGCTTACGTGGGTGGGAACACGCGGATTTCTGCGGCGCGTCATTAACTGACCGTTATCGATACCTTTAGGCGAGCACCGCATCCGTAAACTTCGCGGTGAGGTCCTTCGCGATCAGCGCACCATGAAAGCGTCCGTTTTCAATAAAAATTTCGTTGGTACGCTCGCCCGCAACAATCACGCCAGCAAGGTAAATACCGGGAACGTTCGACTCCAGGGTGGCTTCATTGACTACCGGGCAGCGGTCGTTGTCAGCATTCAGCGTGACCCCCAGCCGCTGAATGAACTCGAAGTCCGGATGGTAGCCCGTGAGCGCGAAAACGAAATCGTTCTTCAGCACCACGCTGCCCTTCGGCGTGGCGAGAACCACCTCATCCTCCGTGATGTCGGCTACGGTTGCGTTGAAGTAGTCCTTGATCTCACCGTTCTTGAACCGGTTGTTGATGTCCGGCAGGATCCAGTACTTCACATGCCGATGCATCTCCGGTCCGCGGTGGACCAATGTTACGTGCGCGCCGTGCCGCCACAGATCCAGAGCGGCGATTGCCGCTGAGTTCTTGCCGCCGATCACCAGCACGTTCAAGCCGAAGAACGGATGCGGCTCGTTGTAGTAGTGCTTCACCTTACTGAGGTCTTCTCCAGGAATGCCGAGATAGTTCGGCAGGTCGTAATAGCCTGTGGAGACGATGAGCTTGCGCGCGCGCAGGTCCTGCTTTCTGTCGAAGCGGTCCGTGGTGTGGACGCGGAAATCTCCATCGCTTCCGCTGACGCCATTCACATGCTGGTATTGACGTATGTCCAGCGAGTAGTGTTCCGCAACCTTGCGATAGTACTCCAGAGCCTCGCTTCGCGTGGGCTTCTGGTTCGGGCTTGAGAACGGCATGTCGCCTATCTCGAGCAGCTCTGGCGTGGTGAAAAACGTCATGTGCGCCGGGTAGTGGAAGAGCGAATTACACACGCAGCCTTTGTCGACCAGAACCACGCGCAGACCCACGCGTTGCGCGTCAATGGCACACGCCAGCCCGGTAGGTCCAGCGCCGATCACCAGCACGTCGTACAGCGTTCCCTCAAGCAAATCGGCCATGTCTTTATTCCACCACACCCATGCGCGCAGGCGGCATCGAACATCGCGCCACAATCCGCTCCACCCAGCATCCGTAACGCGGTGGCTAACATCGCATAGGCAACAGGAGTTGCTAACCATGCCAGATCTGGAACATGTGAAATTTGCAATCGCGGACAAGCCCGTGGAGGAACTTATTCTTAAGCGCTGGAGCCCGCGCGCGTTCGCGGACAAGCCTGTCAGTTCGGCAGACCTGCAGACGATCTTTACTGCTGGCTCGTGGGCTGCTTCTTCCTATAACGAGCAGCCGTGGCGCTTTATCGTCGGCGTCAAGCCAAGCGAGACACATACAAAGCTGCTTCGCGCGCTGATTCCGATGAACCAAAGCTGGGCTGAGAGTGCGCCGGTTCTTTATGCGAGCTTCGCTAAGAAGACGTTCTCGCACAATCAAGCCCCAAACGGCTCTGCTGTTCACGATGTGGGCGCGGCATCGGCGACCATCTCACTTGAGGCTACAGCCCTCGGCCTGCATACGCACGGTATGGCGGGCTTCGATAAGGAACTGCTGCGCGCCTCGTTCGGCGTACCTTCCGACTTCGACCCCGTGGCATGCTGGGCACTCGGCTACCTTGGTGATCCCGCCAACCTGCCGGAAAACTTCAAGCTGCCGGAGCAGCAGCCACGCGACCGCAAGCCACTCTCCGCGTTCGTATTCAACGACTGGGACAGGGCAGCCGATCTCTAGCTGAGGAGCAGCCGCGTGAAAATCGTCCGTATCCTACTTGCCGTGCTTCTGGTGTGTAGCGTAGTTACGTTCGGAACACTGATCCGGTCGCGCTCTCTGGATAAGGCTTTCGCGAAAATCAAACCAGGCGACACCGCGCAGCAGGTCCTTGCGCTGCGCGGTAATCCAAACTCTGTGCGGTCATGCGGGCCGGTTCTGAATGTACCGAGTTGCGCTCAGGAGATGGTCTATGCGCATCCTTTTGCGCCATTGGTGCCAGAGTACTGGTTGGTGGCTCTGAACTCATCGGGACATGTGCTACAGACGGCGCACACGACCACATACTGAGCTACTGCAGGATGGGCACACCCGCAAGCTGCTGCGTTGCGGCAATGCGTGCGGACCATTCTGCAGGACCTGTATCGTGAACGCTTATGCCATCGGCGCTCACGGCCACCGTAACGGGCATGTCCACTACGTCGAACTCGTAGATTGCCTCCATGCCGAGATCTTCAAAGGCGATCAGGCGTGAACCGCGTATCGCCTTGGAGACAAGGTAGGCCGCACCGCCAACCGCCATCAGGTACACGGCACCATACTCGCGAATGGCGTCGATCGCTTCAACGCCGCGTTCGCTCTTGCCCACCATACCCAGCAGACCCGTCTCCTGCAGCATCTGCCGGGTGAACTTGTCCATGCGGGTCGCTGTGGTAGGTCCGGCGGGACCGACAACCTCCTCCCGAACCGGATCGACCGGGCCGACATAATAGATAAATCGATTCTCAAAACTCACCGGCAGCTTCTCGCCCCGGTTCAGCATGTCTGTCATGCGTTTGTGGGCGGCATCGCGTCCCGTGAGCAGTTTGCCGGTCAGCAGCACCGTCTCGCCCGTCTTCCACGTGGCGACATCTTCACGCGTGACAGTCTCAAGATCGACTCGCCTTGCATTCACAGGGCTGTAGGTGAGCTCCGGCCAGTCGTTGAGCGAAGGCCTCTCCAGCACGGCAGGGCCGCTGCCGTCCAGAACGAAATGGGCGTGCCGGGTGGCCGCGCAATTGGGAATCATCGCGACGGGAAGATTCGCCGCGTGTGCCGGTGTGTCGAAAATCTTTACGTCCAGTACGGTGGTCAGGCCGCCAAGGCCCTGTGCGCCTATGCCCAGAGAGTTGATGCCGTAATACAGCGCGATCCGCAGCTCTTCAATCCTGTTTTTCGGCCCTCGCGAGATCAGTTCCTGCATGTCGATGGGGTCCATCAAAGCCTGCTTGGCCAGCAGCATCGCCTTTTCCGCCGTGCCACCAATGCCGATGCCGAGCATGCCCGGCGGGCACCAGCCAGCACCCATCGTCGGCACCATTTTCATGACCCAGTCGTAGACGGAGTCGGAAGGGTTCAGCATCACGAATTTCGACTTGGCTTCGGAACCACCGCCCTTCGCCGCTACGGTCACTTCCACGGTGCCTCCGGGGACCAATTCCGCGACGACGACTGAGGGGGTATTGTCCTTGGTGTTCTTGCGTGAGAAAGCAGGGTCGGCGAGGATGCTCGCGCGCAGCGTATTGTCCGGGTCGCTGTAAGCACGGCGAACCCCCGCATCGCACATTTCCTGCAGGCTCATCGTTGCCATGCCACCATCGGCGGCGACAAAGTGTACGCTCATGCCGACCTTTACAAAGACGTTC
>CALMAP010000242.1:16619-21735 GCA_937859825.1 uncultured Terriglobus sp.
ATCCCAGTGTCCTGGCAGATCGGGCGGTGCCCGTCCGCGCACATCCTGCTGTTGATCAGGATCTGAGCCATCGCATCCTTGGCTGCGACACTCTCCTCAAGCTCGTAGGCACGGGTCAGGTTCCGGACGTAGTCCACCGGATGGTAGTAACTGATGAACTGCAGCGCGTCTGCCACGCTGGTGATGAAGTCTTCCTGCCTGACCACTGCCATGACCTTAACCCGTCCGCAGACTATTTTAGGCCAGCGCGTTACATTGGAGGCATGGGGAACGTAGAGCAGGTCGACCTGGTGGGAGTCGGGCTGAATGCGACCGACACGCTGATCGCACTGGCCACCTTTCCGGCTATCGGCGCAAAGGTCGAGTTTGAAACCATGAAGGTGCTGCCGGGCGGCCAGACAGCTTCCGCCGTGGTGGCCTGCCAGAAATGGGGCATGCGGACACGGTATGTGGGCAAACTTGGCGACGATCACGCCGCCACCATGCACCGCGACGCTTTTGCCGAAGCCGGAGTACACGCCTGCACACTGACTTCTCCCCACACCACCAGTGCACAATCCATCATTCTGGTGGATGGTTCGGGGGAACGCACCGTCCTGCTCAAGCGGGATGAGCGTACCAGTCTGCACCCGGAAGATCTTCAGAAAGATTGGATCACCTCAGCCCGCGCGCTGCATGTGGACGGCTTCGACACTGCCGCAGCCATACTGGCCGCTGAATGGGCCAGGCAAGCAGATATTCCAGTGATTGCGGACCTGGACGAAATCTATGAAGGCGTTCACGAGTTGCTGCCGCTGATCGACTACTTAATCGTGAGCCGAGACTTTCCGGCACGTCTGACCGGCATCCGCGACCTGGAAAAAGCCCTTAGGAAAATGCAGCGGGATTACGGCTCAAAATTGACCGCAGCTACGCTTGGTCAGGATGGCGTGCTGGCGTGGGACGGCAAAGCCTTCCACTACACACCAACCTATCGGGTGCCCGTCGTCGACACTACGGGTGCGGGCGATACCTTCCATGCGGCGTTTATCTACGGGCTCTTTCGAACATGGCCGCTGGAGCGCCAGCTCGATTTTGCATGCGCGGCTGCGGCTTTGAACTGTACGGCCTCCGGAGCGCGTGGCGGTATCCAGAGCGTTGCAGCAATTGAAGAATTGATGTCCAGCGGGACTCACTATCCCGCCGTCTATCCAGCGCCTCTACACGCAGTCTTCGCTTAGAGACATGGACTTCTTCGTCGCAACAACAAACCCCGGCAAGCTTGCGGATTTCCGCCACGCCGCCAGTCTCTGGCAGAACGAAGCTGTTTCCATACAGATCCTGCCCGGGCTGCAAGCCATCCCGGAGCCGATCGAGAATGCCCTCACCTTTGAGGGCAATGCGCGCCTCAAAGCAGAGCACTACTCCCGCTATGCACCGGGCATTTGGATCCTGTGCGATGACTCAGGCTTGGAGGTAGAAGCGCTGGAAGGCCGTCCTGGCGTGCGCTCCGCACGCTTTGCAAAGGACGTGGGCGCATACGATGAAGAAGCCGGTCTGGACGCCAGCAACAACGCCGTCCTTCTGCTCGCCATGCTGGAGCAAACCGACCGCCGCGCGCGCTACCGTTGCGTTCTGGCACTGGCGAAAGACAGCAAGGTCTACCGCACCAGTTCCGGCGAACTGGATGGCGAACTGCTCTCGGATCCGGAAGGCGAGGGAGGGTTTGGCTACGACCCGCTCTTTTTCGTTCCGGAGATCGCCCGCACCATGGCACAGACCACGCCGGAAGAGCGCCTTGCGCTCAGTCATCGTGGCCGGGCATTGCGGAGTCTCCTGCAGAGTCTTTCCTCAGATCCCTTTCCGGATTTCGGCCAGTTCCCGCGATAACCGCACATTAAAGAAATCCCGCATTGACGATGCTTTTCACCGGCACGGATACTGACGGTGCTGATCTTCGTGCGCCGTACCTGGCAGCCGAAGCACCTTCAGAACGGGAAGCCGAGGTCACCAGGCATGGGCGCAGTCGCTGGGTTTGCCCCTCCAGACAATTCATCGAAACGGCGCGGCGTGCAGCCTTTGCGCGCCGGTCAGGGCCCCTCATTCTTCTGGCGCAAGCTGCATTCCCTGACCGGAATCGTGCCGATCGGCGCGTTTCTAATCGAACACATCATCTCGAACTTCGAGGTGGTCAACGGCCCGCTCGCCTATGCGCAACAGGTCAAGTTCCTGAACGGCCTGCCCCTCGTCCGTGTTCTGGAATGGGCATTGATTTTTATTCCACTCGCCTACCACGCGGGCTACGGCGTATGGATCAGCATTCGTGGCCGCGCCAACGTAAACGTGTATCCGTGGGCCGGGAACTACGCCTATATTGCCCAGCGCGTCACCGGCATTATCGCGCTCGTCTACATCGTTCAGCATGTGTGGCGACAGCGTTTTGCCGGCGTCAGCCTGCCGGAACACCCCGGCCTCGCTTATGCCAAGGTGCAGTATGAGTTGATGAATCCGTGGATGCTGGCCATCTATGTGATCGCGATGATCGCGACTTGCTGGCATTTCGCGTATGGCATCTGGCTCTTCGCGGCGAAATGGGGCATCACGCCAGGCGACCGTGCGCGCAAGAAGTTTGCTTACGTCTGCGCGGCAGGTGGAACGGCGCTTTGCGCGATGGGTCTGGTCAGCATTTTCTGGGTGGCCTATGCGCTGCCGTACTCGCCGGTAGACGTGATGCCCGCACAGCCTGCCGGAGTTGTTCTACCCGCGCCTACAGGTCCGGCAGCAAGCCAGTACCCAACTCAGGACGCACCGATTGAGTATGACAGCAACGGTCAGCCCATCCAGCCGAGCCCTGCACCCACTCAGTCAGGCGCCCGGCAGCAATCGCAATGATTCCCACACGATCTGACGTGGATTCGCTCTTAGGGCCAACGGCCCGCACCATAACAGCCTAGGGCAACGCCCTAGGTACAGTGACCGGAATAGAACAAGGGCTGAAAGCCCGTCCCATTTCGCACGACGCTCTCGACCGGGTCCGTACAAGAGGCTTACGAACATGGCAACAACACCTCGAATCATCGTCATCGGCGGAGGCCTCGCCGGCCTCAGCGCCGTTATCAAGATCGCCGAAGCCGGCGGCAAGGTAGACCTGTTCTCCATCGTTCCGGTCAAGCGCTCCCACTCGGTCTGCGCGCAGGGTGGCATCAACGCGGCCAAGAACCTGAAGGGCGAAGGCGACGACGTCTCCAAGCACTTCGACGACACGGTCTTCGGCGGCGACTTTCTCGCCAACCAGACGCCCGTCAAGCAGATGACCGCGATGGGCCCCGCGATCATCGACCTGCTCGACCGCTACGGTGTTCCGTTTAACCGCACGCCTGAGGGACTGCTGGACTTCCGCCGCTTCGGCGGAACGCTCTACCATCGCACCGCATTTGCAGGCGCGACCACCGGGCAGCAGTTGCTGTACGCGCTCGACGAGCAGGTGCGCCGCTACGAATCCGAAGGCAAGGTGCAGAAGTACGAGGGGTGGGAGTTCCTCTCCGCCGTGCTCGACGGCGCTGGCGTCTGCCGTGGCATCTGCGCGATGGATCTGCGCTCCATGGAGGTCCGCACCTTTCCTGCCGACGCCATCATCGTCTGCACCGGCGGCAACGGGGCGATCTTTGGCAAGTCCACCAACTCGGTCGTCTGCACCGGCTCCGCGCAGTCAGCGCTCTATCAACAGGGCGCCTATTACGCGAACGGCGAGTTCATCCAGGTGCACCCCACCGCCATCCCGGGTGAGGACAAGCTGCGCCTCATGTCCGAGTCCGCACGCGGTGAGGGTGGCCGCGTCTGGGTGCCGCGTAAGAAGGGCGACCCGCGTCCGGCGCAAACGATCCCTGAAGCCGACCGGTGGTACTTCCTCGAAGAGTGGTATCCCAAGTACGGCAACCTGGTGCCGCGCGACATTGCGACCCGCGCCATCCACAAGGTCGTCTTCGAGCACGACCTGGGTATCGACGGCCAGGCGATGGTCTACCTCGACGTGTCGCACATCGACCGCGCCACGCTGGAGCGCAAGATCGAGGGCATCCTGGAAATCTACGAGAAGTTCGTCGGCGACGACCCGCACGAGGTTCCGATGAAGATCTTCCCCGGCGTCCACTACACCATGGGCGGCCTCTGGGTGGATTTCGACCAGATGACCAACATTCCTGGCGTCTTCGCCGCGGGCGAGGCGGACTACAGCATCCACGGCGCGAACCGCCTGGGTGCGAACTCGCTTCTGAGTTGCATCTATGGCGGCTTTACCGCGGGTCCGAACGCGATGACCTACGCAAAGAATCTACCCGCCGCGCAGGGTGATGGCGGCCACGCCAAAGAAAAGCTGCGGCAGACCGAGTACAACAACATCCTTCTGCACAACCAGGGCACGGAGAACCCGTTTAAAATCTGGCGCGAACTGGGCGAGGTGATGACCCGGCACGCCACTATCATCCGCTACAACGCAGGCCTGCGCGAGGCCGACGAAAAGATCGTGGAACTGCTGGCCCGCTACCGCAACATCAACCTGTCGGATAAGTCCGCCTGGGCGAACACCAGCTTCGCCTTCAGCCGCCAGCTCTACAACATGCTGCAGCTCGCGCGCGTGATGGTGCAGGGCGCCGAAGCCCGCGACGAAAGCCGCGGCGCCCACTACAAACCCGACTTCCCCGAACGCAACGACGACCAGTTCCTGAAGACCACGATGGCCTGCTACGACAATGCCAACGACGCACCACGACTGGAATGGCAGGACGTGGATACGCAATGGATCAAGCCAAGGCCGAGACGTTATGACGCGGCCTAAGCGTTTAAAGGTGGATGCAATGGTGAATCGAAACACACTTGCCGGACGGAACAGTTTTGTTGCGGGATGCATTCTTGTGCTCTGCTGCCTAACAGCCGGTTCGCAAGCCGCAACCGAGCATCCACTGCCGAAGGACCCGCCGACTGCGAAGGATGTAATGACTGCTCCCTCGAAACGAAAGACCGCGCCGGACTTCAAGCTGACCGATAACACGGAACATGTTTTCCAACTTTCGCAGCAGCGCGGCAAAGTTGTGGTCTTGAACTTCTGGGCGACATGGTGCGGCGGTTGCAAGTTTGAACT
>CALMAP010000242.1:21745-25763 GCA_937859825.1 uncultured Terriglobus sp.
CCATTACCACCAGCAAGGCTTATCCACTCTGGGAATTTCAATGGACGATGGAGGCTTCAAAGTCGTGTCGCCATTCTGGCTACAAAAGCAGATGCCTTACCCAACAGTGATGGGAGATGATGCACTTGCCAAGCGGCTTGGCTTGGCCGGGATGCCATTCACACTGCTGATCGACCGGCAGGGGCGCGTTGCTATCGCACACAGTGGCGTAATCGACCGAAAAGACTTCGATCAACACATTCAACAGCTTCTGAAATCCTGAACTGGAACAACTTGACGTACGTGTTAAGGAGAAGACCATGGACTGGTCAGCATACGAAGACGTTTGGATTGATCCGGAGAGGATGAGTGGAGCGCCTTGCTTAAAGGGGACACGCGTGACCCCCGAGTCTGTTTTGGACAATTATGGCAGTGCGGTTGAGGACGGGCTTACTGCGCAAGAAGCGGCATTACTGGTTCACAGTTATTTCCCAAGCGTCACCGTACAACAAATATCAAACCTGGTCGCCTATTGTGAAGCACAGGGCTATGTTTTGCAATCATGAATGTTCTCTTTGACGAAGGCGTACCCGGCCCTCTTCGCTTTCGACTACAAGAGCATAGCGTCGAAACAGTGCGCAGCATGGACTGGCGCGGCATCGGTAACGGAAGCCTGATGAGACTAATCGCACAAGCCGGCTTTGAAGTATTTCTAACTGCGGACAAGAATATGGAATACCAACAGGCTGTTGCGTCTTTACCATTCGGACTCATCGTGCTGTCTCTGAATAACTGGCGCATCATTCGTGAGGGCAATGTCGATGTGATCCGCCAGGCTATCTTGCAATCGAAGCCGGGTACCGTGCTGCATGTCGATTGCGGCCATTTTGTTCCAAAGCGTTTCCGTAGGAGCTGAAAATATGAGTACGATAACTTCCGATCACGCGAATATCCGGACAATGGAAATGCGAATAGAAAGTGCAAAGACCATCCAAGTCGACATCAAGCGCCAGGCAACACCCGACGCACCCTCACGCACGGAGCGCTTCGCGATCCCCTACCGCAAGGGCATGAATATCACCTCCTTGCTGGGTGAAATCGCAATGGAGCCCACCACGGCGGACGGCAAAGCGTCCACCCCCATCAGCTACGACGCCAACTGCCTGGAAGAGATTTGCGGCTCCTGCGCCATGCTCATCAACGGAAAGGCGCGTATGGCCTGCTCCGCTCTGGTGGACAAGCTGATGGCCGAAGCCAAGGACGGCGTAATCACGTTGGCCCCGCTCTCCAAGTTTCCCGTGGTGCGCGACCTCGCCGTGGACCGCAGCGTTCTGTTCGAGAACCTGAAGGCCGTAAAGGCATGGGTGCCGGTGGATGGCAGCTACGATCTTGGCCCAGGCGAGAAGCAGTTCCCGCAAGTACAGGAAGAGCGGTACCCGCTCTCCAACTGCATCTCCTGCACCATCTGCATGGAAGTCTGCCCGCAGTTCAACGAGCAGACAAACTTTGTCGGTGCCGCCACCATTGCTCAAGTCAAACTCTTCAACCTGGATCCCGCAGGCAAACAGCTTCGCGAAGAGCGCCTGCGCGCCTTGGCCGGGGACGGTGGCGTCCAGGAGTGCGGTTATGCACAGAACTGCGTGCAGGCCTGCCCCAAGCAGTTGCCGCTGACGGAGGCGATCTCCGACGTGAGCCGGGATGTGATTGTGCAGCAGGTAAAAGACTTCTTCGTTCGTTGACGAAGTTGACTGACTCTGCCGCACACTTTTACAGTCGCGCTATGAGAGAACTCGTCTTCAATGTCATTCAGGAAGAGGATGGCGGTTACTGCGCGAGTGCCGTTGGTGAAGGTATCTTCACACAGGGCGACACCTGGGAAGAACTGGAAGCCATGGTGCTTGATGCAACCAAGGGCTACTTCTACGACTCGGAACCGCCCGAAAACGTACGCCTGCACCTCGTTCACGAAACGGTCCTGAAGGTAGCGTGAAACTGCCGCTCGATGTGAATGGTAGGCGATTGGCAGACCACCTGATACGCCGCTGGGACTTTCAGGAAGTGCGACAAACGGGCAGCCACATCGTCCTGCAATCATCCGAACCCGCCTTCCACATCTCGATACCCGCTCACAAGCCACTGAGGCTCGGCACCTTTGCCGACATCGTGAACGAAGTTGCGAAGCGAAAGGAAGCCACTGTTCAGCAACTCCTTCACAGGTTATGACCTCGTACCGCGTACTTTAGCTTACTTTCCTTTGACCAGACCGCATCGAACTCCTGTCAGCACCCGCTGCACAGGAGATCGCATGAGCAATACCAACCCCGAAACCGGTCACACCGTAACCCTTGAAGAAGCTCGCCGCGTTCTTGCTGCAGGCCATGCCAAAGCGGAAGAGATCGGCCAACCTATGAACATCGCGGTCGTATGCGCGGGCGGTCATCTGCTCGCGTTTGAACGGATGCACAATGCCTGGACGGGTTCTGTGGACATTGCCATCAAGAAGGCATGGACATCACGCGCCTTCGACATAGAAACAGGGGAACTTGGCAAACTGTCGCAGAGCGGCGACCAGTTCTTCGGCATCCATGCATCCAACGATGGTAAAGTCATGATCTTCGCCGGTGGCGTTCCGCTGATGCGCGAAGGAAAGATCATCGGGGCCGTGGGCGTGAGTGGTGGCCTTGGCAAGCAGGACCAGGCCGTGGCGGAAGCCGCCGCAGCTGTTATCAACTGATTGCATACAGCCAAAAGGCCCCGAGATCTCGGGGCCTTAGCTTTGAACAGGTCCGACTACTTCGTAAAGATATCGCCTTCATTGTGCGAAATACGATTGCCAGCGCGCTTCGCCGAGTCTTCCGCAACCCGGTCAATGTGCGACTGATTGCCTGGCTCAGGCGTTTCGAGTGAGTTGCGGCCCGGTCTGGCCGGTGTGTCCGCAGTGTCTACCTTGTCCTTTGCGACGCCTTCGCCCTCACCTGAAAAACCACTGCCGGTCATGCTGCTGCTCATTCCTGTCACCTCGCACCAACATAGACGCTGGCGCCGTGCCAGCGGGTTAGCCGCAGCAATCACTTTCTGAAGCGCACATACGGGTAGCATTGGAAAAGGATGACGGATTGGTTAGCCGAAGCACGTGCGCTGCATCACGATGCAATCGTGGTGGACGGGCACGCGGACACACCGCAGCGCTTTGTGGACGAACATTGGGAATGGACCTCGCCAGAGTTGGGCGGCGGTCAACTGTCTGCGCTGACGGCCAAAGCTGGCGGTCTGGATGCCGAGTTCTTTGCGCTCTGGGCAGAGCCGACGCAGTGGGCCGGACGTCATGTGGAACGCACCATTTCGCTTCTGGATGGCCTCGAAGCACAGTTGTCGAAGCACCCGGACTACTTGCGGCGATGCACCACATCGGCAGAGGTGCGCCGCGCGAAGGCCGACGGGACCTTTGCCGCGTTGCTGGGCGTGGAAGGCGGGCATTCCATCGGCGACGATCTGGATATGCTGCGGGAGTTGTACCACCATGGCGTGCGCTACATGACGCTTACCTGGTCAAACACCAACAACTGGTGCGACTCCAGCGGAGACACCGCACGCCACGGCGGCCTGACGCAGTTCGGCTGCGAGGTGGTGCAGGAAATGAACCGTCTGGGCATGCTGGTGGATGTGTCGCACGTCTCCGACGCGGCGTTCTGGCAGGCGCTGCGCACCAGCAGATCGCCCGTGATCGCCTCACACTCGTCCGCCCGCGCGCTTACTGGCGCATTCCGCAATCTGACAGACGAAATGTTGCGTGCAGTCGCCGAACAGGGCGGCGTGGTTATGGTGAACTTCTACGCGGCGTTCGTCAGCGAAACTTACCGCGTCGCCTGGAATGCTCTGCACGACGAACGCATGGAAGCCGAGGAGCGGCTGATGACTCCCTATCGCGAGCGAAACCAGCCGATGCCCTACTCGGAAGAACTCAAGCTGGCGCGGCAGTTTCAATCGCGCATCCCGCGGCCCCTGCTCTCCGATTTGATTGACCATTTCGACCATATCC
>CALMAP010000243.1 GCA_937859825.1 uncultured Terriglobus sp.
AAGGCCGCCCGGGATGCGGTCCAGAAAACAGCCGCATGCTAGTGTCGAATTTGGACGCCATTCTGCACAGAGCTCCCTGTCGATGCCCAATTCCTCATCCTCAAATTCGCAACTGCCTGCAGGGCAGAACTGGAAGCTGGTGCTCGCCTACGATGGCACAGACTACAAGGGCTGGCAGGTGCAACCGGGCCTGCCTACAATTCAGGGAGAGCTTGCACGCGTCATCCGTGAACTCACCGGCGAAAGAGTTCTTCCGCAAGGCTCTGGACGAACCGATACCGGTGTTCATGCAGAGGGCCAGGTGGTGAGCATGGCTCTGCAGGCAGGCATTCCTCCAGACCGACTGCGGCGCATCCTGAATCGAAGGCTGCACCCTAGCATCCGCGTTATGCATGCCGAACAGGTCGATCCAGACTTTCATGCGCGTGCGAATGTCCGGGAGAAAACATACGAGTACCGCATCTTTCGCCGACGTAGACCCCAGTCCATGGAAGAACAAACGTGTCCGCCTTGGCTATCGCGCTACGCGCTGGACTGCCGTTGGCCGCTCAACCTGACGGCGATGCAGGAAGCCGGCCCGCTTGTCGAAGGCACGCATGACTTCACTTCGTTCGCGGCACATGATCCCGACAGGACGACGCGGTCAGCGGATGTAGAGAGCGGGCCGGGAAACGTAAGGACCATTTTTTGTTCCAAGTGGTTCATGCAGGATGATCTGATTCTCTACCGCGTCAGCGGCAGCGGGTTCCTGCACCATATGGTGCGCAATCTGGTCGGCACCTTCATTGAAATCGGCACTGGAAGAAGGTCAGGTGCGGATCTGTCCAGGGTTTTGGACCAGCGGGACCGCAGAGCTGCAGGGTTCACGGCTCCTCCACAGGGCCTTTTTCTAAAACAGGTGACCTATCGAAATCAGGCAGCAGGATGATGGCGGCTTCCGCTCACGCACGTATCGCGAAACTCGCCGCAATGGGGGGAACGCACCGCGCTTTTAGTCGGCTGCACCTGCAACAGCAGCGCGTCGACCAATTGCACAAGGAACTCGTGGGTATTCCTGCGCCGCCTTTTCTTGAAGAGAAGCGTGCCCACTGGTTCGTGGAACGGTTTCGCGAGATCGGGTTGAAAGCGCCGCATCTGGACGATGCGGGAAACGCGCTGGCCTATCTGCGTGAGCCTTCCGCAAGCGAGCCGCTCCTGCTGGTCTCGGCACATTTGGATACTGTGTTTCCGCCGGACACTGCAATCACGCTTGTGGAAGACGGCAAAATCTTTCGTGCTCCCGGCGCATGTGACAACGGAGCCGGATTAGCAGCGCTGTTGGCGCTCGCGGCAGCACTGCGCAATGCAGAGGTCTTCACCGACACAAACCTGCTCTTTGCCGCCAATGTGGGCGAAGAGGCGGAGGGGGACCTGCGCGGCATGCGGCAAATTTTTCAACGATCCCCGTTGGGTTATCGGATCATCGCAAGCATCGCGCTCGAGGGAGCCGGACTTGAGACAGTCGTCTCACGCGCGCTGGGGTCTCGACGTTTTCGCATCACCATCACTGGTCCCGGCGGACATTCGTGGACAGACGCGGGTACGGTAAACCCGGTCGAGGCACTCGCAGCGGCGATCGTCGCCTTTACCTCCGCCCAGATCCCCGTCCAACCTCGTACGTCCATCAATATCGGACAGATTGAGGGTGGCACTTCCGTCACCAGCATTCCCGAATGTGCCTCTGCGCTAGTGGACATACGCAGCACGGACGCGCAAGAGATGCTGGTACAAGAGGTCCGCCTTCACCGCGCTGTGGAAGATGCGGTACTGGACAGAAACCGCGCCGCCGGTTCACGCGGCCTGCTGCGCTATCGCATCGAGACCATCGGCAACAGGCCAGCCGGTGAACTGAAGCGGGATTCGGCCCTGCTGGCAACGGTGCGCGCAGTAGACCGGCACCTTGGGTTGCGAACCGAAGACCGTATCGGCTCAACCGATGCAAACATTCCCATATCGCTTGGCCGGGAAGGTATCGCAATCGGCGCCGGCGGCACAGCCGGGGGGATTCATACCCTGTCGGAGTGGTACGACACCACGGGACGAGAGTTGGCACTGCGACGCATCCTGCTTTGTATTCTGGATGCGGCAAGTTGTAGCTTTCCTGCCAGGCTGGCACACGAAGACGCTCCGGAAAACACCAGCGCACAGGCATGGACCCAGCCGTGAACAGCAAGAGGACGGCACTTGCTGCCCATCTTGCGCTTCTGGCAATCGTAGCCATCTGGGGCTCGACGTTTGCCGTTGTTAAAGCGTCTCTTCGCGACTGCACTCCGCTGCTCTTCAATCAGATTCGGATGATTCTTGCGGCAACGATTCTGGTAGCCGTCAATGCTCGAGAGTTGCGGCGCATGAAGCTGCGCATGCTTGCCGCAGGGGCCCTCGTGGGTTTCCTATTGGCCCTAGGTTATGAACTGCAGACTGCGGGTCTTGCCCGTACCAGTGCTGCAAACAGCGCGTTCCTCACAGGCCTGGTTGTCGTAATCGTTCCCCTGCTTGGGGCGATCCCCGGTTGCAGTGCAAGTGGCACAGGCAAAGTGCGCTGGCCGTCTGTTTGCGGTGCGGTTCTGGCATTTGGTGGCATTGTGCTACTGACGACTCCACCAGGAACGCCGCTCGCCAACTTTGCAGGCGCGCTTTCCGCAGGCGATCTGCTAAGCCTGCTCTGCGCGTTTGCCTTCGCTCTGCACTTGCTTGCGATCTCTCGTGCCACGCACACCATGTCCGCCGGCCAACTTGCCGCCCTGCAACTGGTCTTCTGTGCTGCAGCAATGAGCGTGGCGACACCCCTGCTCGAACGGCCACATCTTTACCTGACACGGCAACTGGTGCTTGCGTGGCTGGTCACCGCCGTGTTCGGCACCGCACTCGCATTCACCGTGCAGAGTTGGGTGCAGCAGCATTTACCCGCTTCGCATACCGCGCTACTGCTTGCGCTTGAGCCCGCATTCGCCTGGGTGACTTCGCTGGTGTTCTTTGGCGAAAAGTTAACTCCACGCTCCACGGCAGGCGCATGCGCAATCTTTGCCGGTTTGATCGTCAGCGAAGCCAGCTCGCGTATGCCAGTTTCCGAACAGCCGGAGGCAAACACCCGCTAATCGAGCGTCCGTATCGGCAGGAACGTCGTACCGGCTTGGCGCCTGCGCATACAATCGTCTGAAATCTGCGTCTAATTTCCGACAGACCCGCTTGGCGGGTTACAACGATTTTTTGAGGGCGACACATCCCAATGTCTTGGAACCACCAAACAAGTAAGTCTTTTACCGAGCGCCTGCGCGATCACCGGTTGCTGGCCACCTTTACTCTTTTGGGCACCTTGTCCGCAGGTGTTCTGGCCGGATCGGTACTCACCGGCACCGTTCACGGTGCGCAGCAGGCCGATAGCCATGATGCAACGCCCTTGCGGGTTCCCGCTGCCGGCAACAGCACGCCGAACCAGTTCACTGCAATCGCAAAGCAGGTTGGACCGGCCGTGGTGAACATCAACACCGAGCAGTTGCCAAAGCAAAGTACAGCGCCCAAAACGAACCGCCGTAGCCGTCGTGGTCAGGGTAATGGTGAAGATCAGGGCGACATGCAGGACTTCTTCAACCGCTTCTTTGGCGGTCAGGGTGGCGGCGACGACGACGATCAGGGCGGCCCAATGGGCGGCGAGCGCCGGGCACTGGGTTCGGGTTTCATCGTAGACCCGCGTGGGTACATCATCACCAACAATCACGTGGTCGATAAGGCTGACAAAATCTTCGTCAAGCTCACGACCGACTCCGAGAGCGATCAAGGGCGTCCGGCACGTGTAATCGGCACAGACAAGGAAACCGATCTTGCCGTGATCAAGGTAGACACCCCGAACCCGCTACCCACGGTGAAACTTGGGAACTCCGACTCGGAGCAAGTGGGAGACTGGGTGCTGGCGATCGGCAGCCCATTCAGCTTGTCTCAGACGGTAACAGCAGGTATCGTCTCCGCAAAAAACCGCAGCGTCGGCGATGGCGGAGCTGCAACGCAGTTTCAGAAATTCATTCAGACGGACGCAGCAATCAATCCGGGAAATTCTGGAGGGCCGCTGCTGAATATGCAGGGTGAAGTTATCGGCGTGAACGCTGCCATTTTCACCAGCGGCGGCGGATCCCAGGGCGTGGGCTTTGCGATCCCTTCCAACACGGTCGTCAGCGTCTATAACGACCTGATCTCACCAGAGCACAAGGTTGTCCGTGGTTCAATAGGTATTCAGTTTCAGGGCGGATTGCCTTCAGCCGTGAGCAGACAGTATGGCTTCGCCAAGGGCGGTGTGCTGGTATCGTCCGTCACACCGGGAATGCCCGCCGCGAAAGCTGGCCTGCAGCCTGAAGACGTAATTACCTCGATTGACGGCAGGAACATCAAGGACGGGGACGACCTTGTGGCCGATATCTCTGCCCGCAAACCAGGCAGCACGGTAAACATCGGCTACTTGCGCGGAACCAAGCAGCAAACCGCGTCCGTAAGTATCGCCGATCGATTGAAGACGGTTGAAGCTGCCAGCAACGGTTCCGACAAAGA
>CALMAP010000244.1:0-4917 GCA_937859825.1 uncultured Terriglobus sp.
GTGTATTGACCATGTAGCGGTCCACCGCCAGCTTGACCAGGTAGGGCCCGACCACGTCCGCACACGCTTTGAGCACGACGGCGATTACGCTCACCACGACCGCCGGTTTGTACGGGCGCAGGTAGGTGAGCAAACGGCGCATCAGCCGTCCGTCATAGGCTTTGCCAAGAACGTCATCGTCCTGCGCTGCTTTTTTCTTCTTGTCTGCTTTTGCTGCTGCCGCCTTCGCCATCGTTGGTCACTCTAGGATGCGCCTGCCTGCACGGTCGCTGCAATAAAGCTTCGCCAGCAGCCTGCATGTGAGAATGAAGAAGTGGCGGATTCACTCGGAATCTATGTTTCCATCCCGTTCTGCAAGGCGAAATGCACCTTCTGCAACTTCGCGTCACAGGCTTTTCCGCCATCGCGGATGCAGGCTTACGTCGAACGGCTGATTCAGGAGATTCACTCTGCCCGTGCCCTGGCAGAGCAGCAGGGCATGCTTCTGCCTCACACCGCGGACACCGTCTTTTTTGGTGGCGGCACACCTTCTCTGCTTTCTCCGGATCAGTTTCGGGCGCTTCTTACCGCGCTCCGCTCGGCGTTTGAGATCGACAATGATGCCGAAATCACGCTGGAAGCCGCACCGGGCCAGATCGCGGACGACCTGCTGGATACGCTGCTGAATGAAGGAGTAAATCGCATCTCGCTTGGCGTGCAGTCCTTTGTGGATGTGGAGTCACGCGCGGTGGGGCGGCTGCACACGGGGGAGCAGTGCCTTCAGGAGTTGCAGCGGCTGACTGCGGCAGGTGTCTGCAACCGCAACGTGGACCTGATCGCGGGCCTGCCGTACCAGACCGCTGCGAGCTGGCAGGTGTCTCTTGATGCCGCTGCCCGAAGCGGCACGGAACATGTTTCCGTCTACATGCTTGAGGTGGATGAGGACTCAACCTTGGGCCGTGAACTCACCGGCATCCGTTCGGTCTCGCAGCTTGCTGTGCTTGGTCAGCAGGCGCGATACAGCGCTGCGGCGGCCCCATCCGAGGAGGAATGCGCGGACCTCTACTCACAGGCTTGTGCGTTTTTAGGTGAGCGGGGTATCACCCAATACGAGATCTCGAACTTCGCTCGTAGTGGTTATCCTTCTCGTCATAACCGCAAATACTGGACACGCGCGCCTTACCTCGGTTTCGGTCTTGACGCGCATTCCATGCTGCCATCCAGCAGTGAGGATGGTGTGCTGCGCTTTGCGCAAAGTGACGAATTATCGACTTATCTCGAAGGTGCGAGCGTGCCGCAGATCGAACAGGTCACAGGTCTGGCGGCTTTCGAGGAGGAGGTATTTCTTGGATTGCGGCTTTCCGAGGGGATTGACCTCTCTCGCTTGGATCAGGAGTACGGAAGAAGCCTGACGGAAGACCTGGTGCAGCGCGCGCGCGAACTGCAGAGGGAAGGCCTGATGGTGCGGGAAGGGCAGCGACTCTGTTTGACCACGAAGGGTCTCATCGTATCGTCCAGTGTTTTTGGAGAACTGCTGGCTACGCCCGCGTAGCGAAAGGGAAATGGGATGAGTGAAGTGATCGATCTACGCAGCGACACCGTTACCCGGCCCACACCGGAGATGCGCGCCGCGATGGCCGCTGCCGATGTCGGCGACGACGTATATGGCGAAGACCCGACGATCAACCTGCTGGAGCAGCGTGCGGCGGAGATCTTCGGGCGCCAGGCGGCAATCTTTGTCCCTACTGGTTCGATGGGGAACCAGATCGCGCTCAAGCTGCACACCAGCCCCGGGCAGGACGTGATCTGCGAGTCGCGGGCGCACGTGCTGGACTGGGAGATGAACATGGCGGCGATGTTCTCCGGCTGCCAGCTTCGCACCGTCGCTGCAGACCGCGGCATCCTGCGATGGGAGCACATTGCGCCGGTACTCTCCACGGCTGGCCTTTATTACAAGACACAGACCGGCCTGGTATGGATCGAGAACACGCACAACATGGCCGGCGGCACCGTCACGCCCGCAGACGTCATGCAGCAGATTGTGGAAGGCGCTCACGCCGCCGGTCTGCCGGTGCACCTGGATGGGGCGCGTGTCTTCAACGCTGCATCCGCACTGAATACCAGTGTTGCGGACCTGACGCGCGGCTTCGACACGGTCAACTTCTGTCTTTCCAAAGGCCTGTGTGCACCAGTCGGATCGGTGCTCGTGGGAACCCGGAGTCTTATCGCGCGGGCGCGTTCCGTTCGCAAGGCGCTCGGCGGAGGCATGCGGCAGGCCGGCATTCTGGCTGCGGCAGGGCTGATCGCACTGGAGCAGATGCCGCAGCGCCTGCACGAAGATCACGCCAACGCTAGGCTGCTTGCCGAGGGCATGTCCGATGTGTCGGGCCTTACGGTTCCGGAGATGCCGGAGACGAACATCCTGATCTTTACGGTGCGTGGTGAGGCTTCGCGCTGGGTCGCCCTGATGAAGGAGCGTGGCGTTTTCGCAAGCGCAATCGGTCCGGAGCGTGTGCGCCTCGTAACGCATCGCGATGTGTCCGCGGAGCAATGCGAACGTGCGGTGAAGGTGATTGCCGATGTTGCGGCGAAAGTCGAAGCGCTTCTCCCGTAGACTGTTCCCACGCCCTTTGTTGCAGCGGTCGTGTGCCGTCTGTTTCGTCCTGTCCTGAGCGCATGGAAATGCTTTGGGAAGCGCGGTGAAATTCCGCCACTGCCCCGCAACTGTAATCGCGCTCCTTGCCTGTGGCAAGGAACCGGGAGCGACGCGGCAACGTCACTGCGCTAAGTGGGAAGACGTTGCCGCATACACCGCATCCGGGTAAAGCGCGTAAGTCAGGAGACCGATTTCTTTGCCGGCTTCGAACCACGCTCCGAGGGGAGCGGAGGAGAACTCTGTGAATCGATTTTCGTCCTTAGCCGGACGCGTATCCTTGCGCGTCTGCATACCTTCCATCCTGGCCGTATCTGCTGTTGCGGTGGCGCACGCCGTGGTGGTGCAGGGCAGCGTACGCGACCCGCTTGGCCGCGGTGTTCCGGCGCGTGTGCAACTTATCCATGGCACGCAGGTTGTTGCCAACACCGTCGCGCAGCAGGATGGTACCTTTGAAATCCGCTCCACCGAATCCGGCCGCTTCCTGGTCCTGGCTTCCGCACCGGGCATGGCTGTTCAGATCGGTCAGGTGTTCTATGGCGGCCCGCTTGACTCGGTGCGCCAGGACCTGACGTTAACGCTCAATCCCGTTCGTGAAGAGATCACGGTAACAGCGACCGGCTTGCCGACACCCGACGAGCAGAGCAGCGCCTCCGTAACACTGGTGTCGCGCGAGTCGCTGGCCACCCGCTACGGGGTCGGTGACGAATTGCGTTTGCAGCCCGGGGTCTCTGTTGTGCAGAGCGGTGGCTATGGCGGGGTAACCAGCCTCTTCGTACGCGGCGGCAATTCCGATGCGAACCAGGTGCTCGTGGATGGCGTGCCGGTGGGCGACGTAGGTGGTCGCTTCGACTTTGCCAATCTGACCGCAACCGGGCTGACCGGAATCGAGTCGCATCGTGGGCCAGACAGTGTGCTGTACGGCACGGACGCACTGGCCAGCACGGTTCGCTTCGAAACGCTACACGGCAGTTCTCTGCACCCGGTGTTCAACTACTCGGGGGATGCGGGCAACCTCCACACTTGGCGCAACGAGGCGGAACTCTCCGGTACGGCGTCGCACCTGGACTACTACGGCGCGTTCAGCCGCTTCGACTCCTCTAATGCGGTGCCAAACGACCGCTTTCACATCAGCACTGCGGCTGGGAACTTCGGATATAACGTAAATGGCAACCTGTCGGTCCGTGGCACAGTTCGCAGTGGCGTAAGCGCGACGGGAGTTCCCGGTGCCTTCGACTTCTATGGCCTTGCTTCCAGCGCAAAGCAGGCGGACCAGGACCAGTACTTTTCCGGCGTGGTCGACGGCACGTTTCGCGGAAACCTGCACCAAACTGTGCGCTACCTGGGCGCGCGCAAGCGGGAGCAGTTCCTGGAATTTGGACCGGTCGGCACGGCCATTACGCTGGGCACCGCGCCGTACACCTACACGGGTTACTTCGGCAAAACGGTGACGATCCACGGAGCGAATGGCACCAGTGGAACCGGCCGGGCGCAGTTTACTGGCGGCACGAACGACCGGTCCGACTCTGTCTCCAACCGGGATGGCATGCAGTACTCGGCGGATTACCGCTTCGGGCAGCACCTGTCTGCACTGGGCGGTTTTCGCTTTTTGGAGGAACGCGGCAGCTATCGCTATCCGACCTATCTCATCAGTCAGACTGCGGACCGCCGTGATTATCAGTACACCTTGCAGTTTCAGGGTGACGTAAAGAACCGGATCTTCCTTTCGCTGGGCGGCGCGGTGCAGCACAATACCCTGTACGGAACGGAAGGCACGCCGCGTCTTGGCATCGCCGGCTACCCTGTGCGACCTGGTCCGGGCTGGCTGCATGGGACCAAGCTGCACTTCAACTTTTCCAAGGGTGTGCAGGAGCCGAACCTGGCGGCGCAGCTTTCTTCGCTGTACACAACGCTACAGAGTGCCGGCAACACCACTGCGATCGCGCAATACGGCCTGTCTCCAATTCAGGCACAGCGCGTGCGCACCTATGAGGGTGGCGTGGACCAGAATATCTACGCCGACCGGCTCAAGCTGAAGATCAATTACTTTCACAACCAGTTCGGCCGCAATGTGGAGTACGTGAGCAACTCCGACCTGCGCCGTTACTTCAACATTCCATTGCCGACACTTGCTCCCGCGGCTTATGGCGCGTATCTCAACTCGCTGGAATTCCGTTCCCAGGGTGCAGAAACGCAGGTGGAGTTCTCCGCACCGCACCGCATCTTCTGCGTGGCGGCTACACCTACCTGGACACGCGCGTGGAACGTTCGTTCTCCGGCGACGT
>CALMAP010000244.1:4927-7552 GCA_937859825.1 uncultured Terriglobus sp.
CGTCGGCCCCGAGCGGACGCTGTATTCCGGCGACGTGACTGCCGTGCTAAAGGGCTTCGCGAACACCAACCCTAACTATCCTGGCGTAGCGATCGGTAGCAGTTCTCCGCTGGTGGGCGCGCGTCCATTCCGCAGGGCACCGCACACCGGCTTCTTCGTCGCGGAGTATGCAGGGACCAAGCTCAATGCAGGTGCGAAAGCGGCATTCTCGTCCCGTTCGGACGACAGCACCTTTCTCTCTTACCTGAGCCTCGCGGGGGACAATTCGCTTCTGCTGCCCAATCGCAATCTTGCCTACGGATTCGCGAGGTTGGACGCAAACGTGACGTACCAGGCGACGCCCTACCTCGCGGTATTCACGCAGGCGAACAACCTGCTGAATCAGCAGACCATTGGTCCGATCGGCTACCGAGCCTTGCCGTTTAACTTCCGCGTAGGTCTGAAGCTTCGGCTTGCCCGCGAGTAGGTGTGACAGACTGCCGCGTTGTTGATAGCCCGCAATGCATGGCAACGCAAGGGCATACGAAGCGGCAACAGTGGCGTCTCAACTATAAGCGCAAAGCGCGGAGGTCAGGACGCCATGTCATCTTTTCAGAGCTTTTCCCGAGGACTTCTCGGTACGGCAGCGTTCGTCGCTGCGATTGCAGTGAGCAGCGTTGCGTCGTACGGACAGAGCGAAGGCCCCCGGCACACCCGTGTGCTCGTACGCGCCGAGGGCAAAGACAGTGTGCCAACAAGTCTGCGCGCGTCTGATCTGCGTGTCGAGGTGGCCGGCCAGCAGCGTGAGGTGACTCGCGTCGCGCCGCTGATCTCACAGGCAGGGCTCTCCGGAAATAGGGGCCAGCAGGTCGAGGTTGCGCTTCTTCTGGATGATGGTCTGCGCAGCAACTTCGCCGTCAACTTGAAGGATGTGGACCGCTTTGTTCAGTCCAGCGTGTCTGCCACTACAGCCGTAGGCGTGGGTTATATGCGCAATGGGGCCGCCTACTTTCCGAGCGGGTTTTCTCATGATCCTGAAGTGGTGAAGAAAGCTGTCCGTTTACCTATCTCCTCGGGAGGTGTAAGTGGCAGCCCTTACTTCTGTCTGCAGGAACTGGTAAAACATTGGCCGACCCAAACGAATTCCGCGCGCGTGGTGCTGATGATCACGAACGGCATCGACTTGTATAACGGCTCCGTCAGTCCTTTGAACCAGGACAGCCCCTACGTAGACGAAGCCATCCGTGACGCACAGCGCGCCGCGATCCCGGTGTATTCCATTTACTTTGGCGGCCGAGACATTAACAGCGGTCCGGGTAGCTTTTCAGGTCAGAGCTATCTCGGTAAGGTTGCGGACGACACGGGTGGACTGATGTTCAATCAAGGCACGATCACACCGCCTTCCCTTGCGCCATACTTTAGCCGCTTTCAACAGGCCCTTGCGAATACCTACACGGTGGAGTTCCTGGAGGGCAGCCGTCGTCTCGACCGTCTCAAGGTCAGCACGTCTCTCTCCGGCGTCAAGGTTCATGCGCAGCACGACATTCAAGCTGCTCCGGGCGCAGCGCGGAGCGAGTAACCGCAGTAAGCCTCCACGTCAGTCCACGGTATAAGATGCGAGCGTGAACAAAACCACGCTCGCCCTCGCTTTCTCTCTCGCTGCGTTCAGCGCCGGTTCTATGCCTTTGATTGCTCAGAAGTCGGCAGCACAAAAAACGAATATGCCTGCTGCCGCCTTGGTGAATGGGTACGAGCCGAAGTGGTGGAAGGAAGCAGTCGTTTACCAGATCTACCCTCGGTCCTTTCAGGACTCCAACGGCGATGGCATAGGTGATCTGAACGGCATCACGCAGAAGCTGGACTACCTGCAGAAGCTGGGCGTGAATGTGATCTGGCTTAGTCCGCATTACGACTCGCCCAACGCCGACAACGGCTACGACATCCGCGACTACCGCAAGGTGATGGCGGAGTTCGGCACCATGGCCGACTTTGACCGGATGCTCGCCGGCATCAAGCAGCGCCACATGCGCCTGATTATCGACCTGGTGGTGAACCACACCTCCGACGAGCATCACTGGTTCGAGGAATCGCGCAAGTCGAAGACGAATCCCTATCGCGATTACTACATCTGGCGCGACGGCAAGCCAAATCCGAACGCGGCCAACGGCTTCGATCCGCCGAACAACTACCCGTCTTATTTCTCCGGTCCGGCGTGGCAGTTCGATCGAACGACGAAGCAGTTTTACCTGCACCTGTTTGCCGCGAAGCAGCCCGATCTGAACTGGGAGAACCCAAAGGTGCGTCAGGAGGTCTACAGCCTCATGCGCTTCTGGATGGACAAGGGCGTAGACGGTTTCCGCATGGACGTGATCCCGCTCATCAGCAAGATCCCCGGCCTGCCTGATCTGACGCCTGAGCAGATGAAGGACCCTTCGCGCGTCTGGGCCAACGGGCCGCGTCGTGACGAGTTCCTGCAGGAGATGAACCGCGAGGCGCTCTCGAAGTACGACGTGATGAGCGTGGGCGAGGCCATCGGCATCGGACTAGCGGACACGCACAACATCGTTGGCCAGGACCGCCACGAGTTGAGCATGATCTTCAACTTTGACGCAGCCCGCATCGGCGGCAAGGGCGGTTATAATTATG
>CALMAP010000245.1:0-1396 GCA_937859825.1 uncultured Terriglobus sp.
ATCGCCTTGCGGGAGATGGCGTTGCAGCGGGTGACCCGGGCGGTGGACCGTACGCTGAACGACTACGTGGAACGCAAACGACTCGGCCCGCATTGGACGGTGCGTGAGAAAGTGGCCGTATGCATAAGCGCAAATGCACAGGCGCGTGACCTGATAGCGCGCGGCGCCAGGCTGGCCGAGGCGCTGGACGCTGAGTTGTACGTCGTTCACGTTGCCGACCCCGCCGATGAGGACGTGAGTCGCAGGCGGCATCTCTCCACCGGTCTGCAACTCGCGGAGAACCTCGGCGCGCAGGTTGTCACGCTGCAGGGCAAGGACACAGCACGCGCGACCGCCGCGTTCATGCGCGAGCACCGCGTGACCCAGGCAATCGTCGGACGCTCCGCAACGCATGGTCTGCGCTCGTACCTGTATTACTGGGCACTGCAGAAGTTCATGGCTGAAGCGCCGCATGTCGATCTCCACATCGTCACCGAGGAGAAGCATTGAAGCGCATTCTCGTGGTCGATGACGAACGGCAGATTACCCGCATGCTGCGTGCTTCGCTGCAGAGCAGCGGCTATTCCGTCACCGTGGCAAACGACGGCATGGAGGCCTACGCGCAGTTCGAATCGGAACGGCCAGACCTGATCATCACCGACCTTGCCATGCCGAATATGAACGGAACGGAGCTGACGCAAGCGGTGCGCCGCGTTGCTTCTACGCCGATCATCGTGCTGAGTGTGCGCGACAGCGATGCGATGAAAGTCAGCGCGCTCGACCAGGGTGCAGACGACTACTTGACCAAGCCGTTCAGCATTACGGAGCTGCTGGCGCGCATACGCGCACTGCTGCGGAGAACGGAGCCCGCGGAAGAGAAAGCAGCGCTGCGTGTCGAGCTTGGCGACTTTGTACTGGATACCGAGGCGCATACTGTCTCGCTGCGTGGCGAGCATCTGCACCTGACACCCAAGGAGTTCGACCTGCTGCGCGTCTTTCTGCAGAACGCAGGCAAGGTGCTGACGCACAAATTGCTGCTGCGCGCCGTCTGGGGGCCGTCCGGCGAAGACCAGCCGGAGTACCTGCGCGTGCTGGTAGGGCAGTTGCGCAAAAAGCTTGATCGCGGCGGCGTAAGGTACATCCAGAGCGAGCCTTGGGTGGGCTATCGTATTCGCCCGGAGGGCGACGCCGCCAGCAGCTAAGGCAAGGGCCCGGTGTGGGCAAGGCCCGGTGTGCAGTCGAGTCAAGGTCAAACCTCAGGCACCGTTCCAGTGTTTGTCATTCCGCAGCTAAGGGATCTGCTTGCATGCATTCCCCCCTGAATTGTCATTTCTAGCGGAGTAATGGCTTTGTCGTCGCGCAGTGGAGAAACCTGCAATTTGCTCGAACAATATCGGCCTTAAAGAAACAAGCAGGT
>CALMAP010000245.1:1406-5605 GCA_937859825.1 uncultured Terriglobus sp.
CAAACTTACTGCTTCTTTACACCTTCTCTACGGACTTTCTACAGCCTCCGGTCTTGCAATAGAGATCGAGGTTGGTATGCGCACGTCTTCAAAACTACGAGATAAAAATCTCCTCTCATCCTGTCCGGGTTTTCATAAGAAGTCCTTAGATATGGAGCAAGTCTCCTATGCCTGACCTGGCCGCCATTGCTGCTTCTATATTTCTCTTCCTGCTCGGCATCGCGTATGCCTACGGCTGCGAGCGCTTGAAAGATGGCCGCTCATGATTCTGAATGGCATTCTTCTGCTTTTGTCAGCGCTGCTGCTGATCTACCTCGTTTACGCCCTGCTTCGTCCGGAGAAGTTTTAGTCATGACCCTGAACGGTTGGCTCCAAATCTCTGCTTTTATTGCGGTGGTATTGCTGTTGGCAAAGCCGATGGGCACATACCTGTCCCGTGTCTTTGAATGCCGCAGAACGTTTCTCGATCCGGTGCTTGTACCCTGCGAGCGGCTGCTGTACCGCATGACCGGAATCCATCCCGAAGACGAAATGCGCTGGACGGAATATGCGGTCGCTATGCTGATCTTCAGCGCGGCCACCTTGCTACTCACTTATCTTGTGGAGCGGCTGCAGGCCGTGCTGCCGTGGAACCCGCAGCACCTGCCCGGCGTGGAATCCGCGCTTGCACTGAATACCGCAATCTCATTCACCACAAATACCAATTGGCAGAGTTATGTTCCCGAATCGACCATGAGCTATCTCACGCAGATGCTCGGTCTTGCAACTCATAACTTTTGGTCCGCTGCGGTGGGCCTTGCGCTTGCGATTGCGTTTGTAAGGGGGATCGCCCGAAAAGAAACAAAGACGCTCGGTAACTTCTGGGTCGATCTTACCCGCGGCACGCTCTGGGTGCTGCTGCCGGTCTCGATCGTGTTCGCCCTGGCACTGGTCTCGCAGGGCGTGGTGCAGAACCTGCGCCCGTATGACGCTGTGAAGCTTGTCGAGCCACAGCATGTGACCGGCGCAGACGGCAAGGCACAGACGATCACCACGCAGAGCATCGCGCAGGGCCCGGTGGCGAGCCAGGAGGCCATCAAGATGCTGGGCACCAACGGTGGCGGGTTCTTCAATACCAACAGTGCTCATCCGTTCGAAAATCCAACGCCACTCTCCAATTTTCTCCAAATGGTCGCGATCTTCCTGATCCCCGCGGGTCTGTGCGTGACGCTTGGCCAGATGGTGGGTTCCCCGAAGCATGGCTGGGCGGTGCTGGCGGCCATGGTGGTGCTCTGGTTTGCAGGCACGTTTACGACCTACTGGGCGGAGTCGCACGCGAATCCGATGCTGCCCAGCGTAAGCGCACAGACCACGCCTATGCAGGCGGGCGGCAACATGGAGGGCAAGGAAGTCCGCTTCGGCATCGCGAACTCTGCCCTGTTTGCCACCGTCACCACCGATGCAAGCTGCGGCGCGGTGAACGGCATGCACGACAGCTTTACCCCGCTCGGCGGCATGGTGCCCATGGTCAACATCCTGCTGGGCGAGGTGGTCTTTGGCGGGGTGGGCGCAGGTCTTTACGGCATGCTCGTCTTTGTCGTCATGGCTGTCTTCATCGCGGGCCTGATGGTGGGCCGCACACCGGAATACCTGGGCAAGAAGATCGAGGCATTCGACGTGCAGATGGCGATGCTCTACCTGCTCATTTTTCCCATGGTCATCCTGGGCTTTGCGGCGGTCTCCGTGTTGATGCCGAACCTTGGCCTCGGCAGCCTTGCCAACCATGGTCCGCATGGGTTGAGTGAGATCCTCTACGCCTATACCTCGGCCACGGGCAACAATGGCTCGGCTTTCGCAGGGCTGAACGCGAATACGCATTGGTATAACTACTCGCTCGCGGTGGCTATGTTCTTCGGCCGGTTCATGATGATTGTTCCCATGCTCGCCATCGCGGGCAGCCTTGCCGCCAAGAAGAGTGTGCCTGCCTCCGCCGGCACCTTTCCGGTCACCACGCCGCTGTTCACACTCTTGCTCACGGGCGTGATCCTCATTGTCGGCGCGCTCACCTTCTTCCCCGTGCTCTCGCTGGGGCCGGTGCTGGAGCACCTGCTGATGCGTGCCGGCCAGCTTTTCTAACAAGTCCCGAGAAACGAGAGACTCATGTCGAATCAGGCACAACGCCGGTCGCTTTTCGATGCGGCCATCGTACGGCGCGCAGTAGTGGATGCGCTCGCCAAACTCAGCCCGCGCAAGATGATGCGCAACCCCGTCATGTTCGTGGTGGAGCTTGGCAGCGTGCTGACCACCGTGCTGCTCCTGATCAACCTTGCCAGGCATCACGGGCCCTTCCGCTTCGACCTGCAGATCACGCTTTGGCTGTGGTTCACCGTGCTCTTCGCCAACTTCGCGGAAGCCATGGCGGAGGGCCGGGGCAAGGCGCAGGCCGACGCTCTGCGCCTTGCAAAGTCCGAAACCACGGCGTACCGGCTCACCCGGTCAGGCAGCGTGGAAGAGGTGCCCAGTTCGCAGTTGCGCGCGGGTGACATGGTCCGCGTCACCGCCGGGCAGATGGTCCCGGGCGATGGCGAGGTCACCGAGGGCGTTGCGTCGGTGGCCGAATCCGCTATTACAGGCGAGTCGGCACCGGTCCTCCGTGAATCGGGAGGCGACCGCTCCGCCGTGACCGGTGGAACGCGCGTGCTCTCGGACGTGCTCACGGTGCGCATCACCTCAAACCCGGGAGAGACCTTTCTGGACCGCATGATCGCGCTGGTGGAAGGCGCGGAGCGGCAGAAGACCCCCAACGAAATCGCGCTCAACATCCTGCTAGCAGGGCTCACCATCATCTTTCTGCTGGCGGTGGTCACGCTGCAGCCTTTTGCGATTTACTCGGGCGCGCCACAGACGGTCTTCGTGCTCATCTCCTTGCTGGTGTGCCTGATTCCGACCACGATTGGCGGCCTGCTTTCCGCCATCGGTATCGCCGGCATGGACCGCCTGGTGCAGCACAACGTGCTGGCGACCAGCGGCCGCGCCGTAGAAGCTGCCGGTGACGTCAACACGCTGCTGCTGGACAAGACCGGCACCATCACCCTGGGCAACCGGCAGGCCACAGAGTTTGTCGCCGCTCCGGGCGTTACCGCCGAAGAACTGGCGGACGCCGCGCAGCTTTCGTCCATGGCGGACGAGACACCGGAAGGCCGCTCCATCGTGGTGCTGGCGAAGGAGCGCCATGGCCTGCGCGGCAGGGAACTGGGCAGCCTGAATGCGGAGTTTCTGCCGTTCTCCGCGACCACGCGCATGAGCGGCATCGAGGTCGACGGCCGCTCCATCCGCAAGGGTGCGGTAGACGCCATCACAAAACATCTGCAGGAACGCGGCAATACCATGCCGGATCAGGTGCGGGCTGCGGTTGAAGACATTGCGCGGCAGGGTGGCACGCCGCTTGTGGTGGCCGAGAACGGCCGGGCTCTTGGGGTGATCTACCTCAAGGATGTGGTCAAGGGCGGCATGAAGGAGCGCTTCGACCAGCTTCGCGCCATGGGCATCCGCACTGTGATGATCACAGGAGACAACCCGTTAACCGCCGCGGCCATTGCGCGTGAAGCGGGTGTGGACGACTTTCTGGCCGAGGCCAAACCGAAAGACAAGATGGACCTGATCAAGCGCGAGCAGGCCGAAGGCAAGCTGGTTGCGATGACCGGCGACGGCACCAACGATGCACCCGCGCTCGCCCAGGCGGACGTGGGTGTGGCGATGAACTCCGGCACGCAGGCCGCAAAGGAAGCGGGCAACATGGTCGATCTGGATTCCAACCCAACCAAGCTGATCGAGATCGTGGCCATCGGCAAGCAGCTGCTCATGACCCGCGGCGCGCTGACCACCTTCTCCATCTCGAACGACGTTGCGAAATACTTCGCGATCCTTCCGGCCATGTTTGCGGGTGTCTTCCCGGTGCTGAACGCGCTCAACATCATGCATCTGCACAATGCGGAGTCGGCTGTGCTTTCTGCCGTCATCTTTAACGCGCTCATTATCATTGGCCTCATTCCGCTCGCCCTGCGTGGCGTGGGCTACCGGCCCATGTCCGCCGCGGCGCTGCTGCAACGCAACCTGCTCGTTTACGGCCTTGGCGGCATTGCCGTGCCCTTCGTGGGCATTAAAGCGATTGACATGCTGATCGTCGCCCTGCATCTGGCTTAAGCCGAACACATACGGAG
>CALMAP010000246.1:0-14553 GCA_937859825.1 uncultured Terriglobus sp.
GGACACCACACTGGCCGAAATCATCGCGTTCACAGGCATTCTGGTGACCTGCTATCTCATTGCCATTCTCATCGGCAGGGTCCTCCGGGGTGCATGCAGCGCGGCAGGGCTGGGCTTTCTGGACAGGCTTGCAGGCTCGGTCTTCGGCTTTCTCCGCGCGGTGCTGGTTTTATCCGCACTCATGGTTCCGATCTCGCCCTACCTCACCGTGTTGCCGCTCACACGCGATTCTGTCTTACTTCCCTATTTGCGAACCGCCGCACATGGGATATCCTTCGTCATGCCGCGAGACTTTGCAGAACGCCTTCCGGCGGGTGCCCGATTGTGGAAGCAATCGCCATCCGGCCGCAGGAACAATTCTGCGATTGCTTCTCCGGAGTCACTCCCGGAACCAGGAACTGCTGAAGGAGACGCACAGTGAGGCGCGAACTTGACATGCTCGTGGCGCAGATGCAGGCAAATGGCATCTCTTACGAAGAGGGTGTGCGTGAGTTTAAACGCCGCTTCCTCTTGCACGTGTTGACGAACAATCGCGGCAACCAGTGCAAGAGCGCCACGGAACTCGGCATGCACCGCAATACACTGAGCCGCACCCTTACCGAACTGGATCTGGACACCTCACAGATCCGCAATGGCATGAAACGGCCGCCACGCAGTGAGCGGCTTGCGAAAGTTCAGTCCATCAGCAGCGCCCGATAGTTCTGCCTTACCGTCTAAAACGCAGGATGCAACGTGACGCTCAGCAATGGTTGCGCACAGCAGTTTGTTCGCTGGTGCTGCAGTACACCTTGTTGCAGACCGCTGCATTGTGCCAGCAACCGCCGCTCCCGCCACCCGAACCGGCTCCGACGGCCACAAAGAAGATCGGCAGTAAAGACAGGCAGGCTGCAGAACGGCATTACTTGCACGGTGCGAAGGCGCTCGCATCGCGGGATTTCCGTTCCGCGGAGCAGAGCTTCGCCAAGGCTTACGTGCTCGATCCGGACCATACCGAATACCTGCGTGCTCTCTCCGTTGCGCAGGAACATCGCATTACGAGTCTGTTGCAGACAGCCACACAGGTGCGGCCCATGTACCCGGAGCAGGCAGAACGTCTGATGGCGGAGGCGCGTGGCATTGACCAGAACAATCCCCGTGTTCTGGAGCACGATCAGGCAAGCCGGCCTGTGGTGCGCCGGCTAATCGCAGTTTCTCCTGCGCGGCAGCGCGTCCAGCTTGCCGGTGCAATTACCCTGCTCCCTACCGCGGTTAGGCAAAGCTTTCACATCAGGGGCGACATACGGGAACTCGCCAAGACCATTGCTTCCGCTTACGGCATACAGGCTGCCATCGACCCCGACCTGCAAGAGAAGACAGTTCGCATCGACCTCGACGACGTGGACTACACCACCGCGATGCGTGTCTTTGGCATGCTGTCAGACACCTTCAACACGCCGCTCGATACGAAGTCACTTCTTGTCGCAGAAGACAACGCAGCCAACCGCACGAGGTTTGAACACCTGCTCGAAGAGGTGATTGCGCTGCCTGGCTACTCCACGGAGCAGATCAATGAAGCAGCCACCATGGTCCGCACCGTCTTTGAGCTGAAGCAGGTCAGCGTCGAACCGCAGCTTGGGGCAATCGCCATTCGCGCACCGGAAGACACGCTGAATGCCATCGACGCAACGTTGAACGACCTGCTCGATTCTGGCAGCGAAGTCATGATCGACATGAAGTTGTACAGCGTCGATTCCGAAAAATACCGCAATCTGGGCATTACGCTGCCACAATCCATCACGGCGTTTTCCGTCGCGTCAGAAGCCAGGAATATCGTTTCGCAGAATGCCTCTGTTATCCAGCAACTGATCGCAAGCGGCGTTCTGCCCGCGAATCTTACGCCGGTAGAGATCGCCGCGTATCTCGTCTTTGTCGCCGGCTTGGGCACCAGCAGCGCACTGAAGAATACGTTCCTGATCTTTGGCGGTGGTCTGACGCAACTCGGCCTCACCAGTGGCAATTTCCCCGTGCTGAACCTCGCGCTGCGCGAGAGCGACGCCCGCTCGCTCGATGATCTTCAATTGCGCGTCGCAGACCGCGCGACCGCTGTATTCAAAAGCGGAACACGCTATCCCATTCAGACTTCACTTTTCAGCGATGTCGCAAATTCCACAACAAGTTCCCTTGCAGGAATCAACGTGAACGGCACCAGCGTGGCTTCTCTGCTTTCGCAGTATCTGGGCACAAGCTCCATCTCCAGCCAGGCGACCGTTCCTCAGATCCAGTATGAAGACCTTGGCCTGACCGTCTCAGCGACGCCACGTGTGCAGAAGGGCGGTCAGTTGGAGATGAAGCTGGAAGTCAAAGTCTCCGCCTTGTCTGGCCAATCGCTGAATGGTATTCCCGTTGTGGCGAGCCGTCAGTTCTCTTCCACAATGGCGCTCAAAGAAGGGGAATCCGTCCTGATGGCGAGCAATGTCAACAGATCTGAGAGTTATGCCGTGAGTGGCATACCCGGGTTGAGCGAGATACCTGGTTTTCAGGGTGGCACCAATAAAAGCAGCGACAAGATCACCGGCAACCTCGTCCTGGTGGTCACACCGCACATCGTGCGCCAGAGCCACAACAGATCCACTGGCCCATACATTCCACTGGAACCACGCAAAGACACTGATTAGTTGTTGACGATCAACGTGGAACAGAACGCAACTTAGCGGGTCTTTTCATCGAAGAAGGTTCTAAGTCAAAAGGTTTTGACGAACTCGATCAGAGCACGTTTATCGGTGTCGCTGAGTGCAGGTTCTTCCGCGAAATAGCTCGTCCCAAAGTAATGGCCGCGATTTATGACGTAATCCGGACATTTGCTGAGTGCAAGCATCTCCGGCAAGAGGTTGGCAAAGACCTGTCTTGCCTGCTCGTCGGTTGCATCCGCAGGCAACTTTGCGAGATCGAACTTCAACTTCACGAGTAATTTAATGACGCGTTCCCGGCGAGCGGCTCGATCGACGGGGCTTACACCTTCTCCAAGCAGATCCAGATTTGCCAGTAAGTCGACCGGTGTTCCTGCCGGAATAGGTCCGATGCGAATGGAATCCTCCCCAAACACCGCAGGCAGGAGCCTGCTGCCTGGACTCAGCAGCGGACGCAGCCCGGGTGGAATAAATCCTGCCGGGATAGAGATGAAGCTTCGCTGCGTTGTGCGATCAATTGCGCCAGGAAGTTTCCCTGGAATCAGCGAATCCCGATCGCGGCGTTCAGGCCATAGCATCTTCTCGATCGAGTCCTGGAACGATCGCATCCGTGCCTCAACAGACGGACTCGCCTCGAAGTTGCCCACGCTGTTGTTCAGCAAAAACGGCGCAGTGGACCAGGCGCTGATCAACGAAGGTGGCCTTGTATAGCCACGGCCTCCTGCAGGCAGCACATAGTTGCTGGGCTCGCCTGTGTAAGGGTGGTAGACAGTAACGCTGCCGGCAGAAGGCAGATCTTTATAGGTGCTGGATGAGAAATTATCCCAGATGTTCCCGGCGATTGCATTGGTCGCGAGGGGGCTGCACGCATTCGTCTTCAGTAACGTGACCGGCACGCGCTGATCGGTCGAGAGATAATTGTTTTCCAGAAAGTCCGGCTGATGGACGATGGCCTGCATCTTCGCTTTAAAGTCGTCGGTTTTCGTCCAGACCCAATAGCGATTCCAGCAGTCCATATAGTTCTTGCCAGAGCAGCCATTTGGATCGAGCCCCGCTGCGGGCTCGGGAATCTTGCTTGAGTGACATCGGGCGCAGCGATCTGCAAAGACTGTTTTGCCGCGTTCGAGCTGCGCCTGATCTTTCGTAAGGTAAGCCTCGCCGCCCGGCGCGTCCTTTAAGTGATGTGCCCCCGTGCTTTTTAGGAAGAACAATGCCATATTCGGCGTTTGCTGCTGGGTAGCCTGCCAGTAGACGGACTTTTCATTTGCCGTCTTGATCAGGATTGGACTTACTTCCTGTCCGCCGACCAGTGGACGAAAGTGCTTGGTCCATTCCTCACTGTAAAGACCGATATTGAGATAGACACGATTCAGCGCGCCAAGAACGCCTACGGAGTCGGAACCGTCCTTCAGTACCCGGGGAGTCTGCACCAGATCGGGCGCGTGAAAGAACTGCGTGAGCGGGCCCGAGGAGAGAAAGTCGTTGAGCTGTTTATTGTCCTGCTCGCCCCCGCGCAATGTCTCCCGGCCCCACCGCTGCGCCGCAGCCATACGGGATGGCAAGTCGTACACGGCGTTCATGCTGCGTGGGTTGTTGATGTTATCGGTAGAGATCAGCGAGGTATCCAGCGTACCTGGGCGTGAGGAGTGAAAGAGCTGCACGGGAAAGCTGCCCATGTCCGACTGCCACGCAAAAATCCGATCGATCCAGAAGTACTGCGCACCTACATTGGAACTGAGGTTTTCCCATCTGGGGTTTTCCGGATCAGCCGGTGGCTTGAGCGGATTTGGCCCCACATGGCAAAAGCCGCACGACATACCGACACGGTAAGGCCGCACCAGGTTCTTATCGTTGTAATAAGAAGCGTCCTTGTAGTACTTCTCCGCATTCCAATGTTTCGCGGCTTTCTCATCGAAGTCCGGATTCGGAAAGAGGCGCAGGCCCACGATGCCGGTCGCATAGCCGTAGAACGAACCCGTGGGAAGGTTCCTGCCACGGGCACCTAGCTGCACGCCGGGATACTTCGCCTCATTCTCAAAGGGCTCAGGGCCGCACGAAGGGTCCCGCTTGTCGAGCCAGAGACCGAACCGGTCCGGGTCAGGACCTGTCGCCTGAAGGTAGCAGGGTTCATTCACCAGGCCCAGGTAGTTCCACCGATTGCTACGGGAGGCTTTCAGGCCAGCATCCGGGCGTGAGGAAATTGTCTTCAGAAAGTCGAGCGTACCCAGGCTCGTGGTTGCAAGATTGTCCCAAAGGCGGTCGTCGCCTCCGGTCCATGCAATCCACATGTTTCGCCCCTTGATTTCTGCGGGAGTGAGCGCAGGCGCTCCATCCATATCGTGGTAATAGTCTTCGTCCGCAGCAGGAAACGATTCTGCGGAGCGGCCAGCCCGCATTGCCTCATCTTTTGGGTGAAACAGGATGATGGGATGAATCAGGAAGTAGACGACCGCAAGTGCGCAAACAGCAAGGGCAATCGTTGCCCAGACAAGACGCTTCAAGACGCTCATGGGGCTCTCCCTACCTGGCAGCAACAGGAAATGAGGACCACTGTTTCGACGTGACTAAGTCGAAGGAACCAGGAAGGTGTACTTTTTACCACATTACGAACCGGCTGTAAGTAAATTTTCCGGCCCGTTCTCCAACCAGGCGTGGTATCGGAATTTACTGGATATTTCAGTGTCGCATGTGGTTCCTTCAAGAAGCGGAACGCGTTAACGTTGGTCAGTGCGAACCAGCACTGTTCTTGAGGAATCAATGGAGCTAATCGCAGGAGCAGAGTACGTTGTTGTTGGCTCGGGTGCCGGAGGCGGCACAGTGGCAGCGCGGCTGGCTGAGGCAGGGCATTCCGTGGTGTTACTGGAGGCGGGTGGCGATCCGCGTCTGCTGCACGGAGGAGATCCTGTATACCCAAACGCAAACCGGCTTCCCGCAACCTACGATGTTCCTTGCTTTCATCCTTTTGCTTCAGAAAACGAGGCGCTGCGCTGGGATTTTTATGTGCGGCATTACCGCAATCAGCAACAACAGAAGAAAGACCCAAAGTACGGAAGAGACTACGCCGGGCAACTGGTGGATGGTGTCTTGTACCCACGCGCAGGAACACTTGGCGGGTGTACCGCACACAATGCCATGATCTTTATCTATCCCGATGACGCCGACTGGGCTGCAATTGAAGCGTTGACCGGTGATGCAAGCTGGAATCCGGACCGCATGCGGCGCTATTTCCAGAAACTGGAAAACTGCCACTACCTTCCCCTGCACCGCCTCGCCGCCTGGTTCGGCTTCAATCCCTCACGGCATGGATTTAAGGGCTGGCTGCATACGGAAAAAGCAATCCCGATGCTTTCCCTTTCCAACAGTGATCTGCTCGACACGATTCTGCTGTCTGTACGGAATGCCAACCTGGAGCTCGGCAATTTTGCCCGACGGCTTCGCTGGTTCTTCCAGGGATTCCTTGATCCGAATGACTGGCGCACGGTGGGGCAGGATGCCTTCGGCATCCGTTATCTGCCGCTAACGACACACAGGCATGCACGCAATGGAACACGGGAGCGAGTCCTGGATGTGCAGAAGCGATATCCAGACCGGCTTCGAGTCGAATTGAATGCCTTGGTCACCCGGGTGATCTTCGACGAGGAGAATCGTGCCACAGGTGTCGAGTACCTGAAGGGAGAACGCCTGTACCGGGCGCACGCCATACCTAGCGAAACGTGCGGGCAATTGCAACGTGTCTCCGCCACGCGTGAGGTCATCCTAAGCGGTGGTGCTTTCAACACGCCGCAAATGCTGATGCTTTCCGGGATCGGCCCACAGGAACTGCTTACGCAACACGGCATTCCGGTACGAAGGCATCTGCCCGGTGTCGGAGGAAACCTGCAGGACCGGTATGAGATCAGCGTCGTCTATCGCATGAAATTTCCTGCCTGGCATATTCTGCAGGGAGCGCGGTTCGACACGAGCGATCCCCAGTTCGCACGCTGGGAGCGCTGCCGAAGTGGCGCTTACGCCACCAACGGCGGCATTCTCGCTATCTTTCGCCGGTCCGGCAGCAGGACGACTCCAGACTTATTCTGCGTTGCTTTCCTGGGTAGTTTTCGAGGCTATGCTCCGGGATACTCGCGTGACTTCGTCAAGGAAACAAACTGCCTTACCTGGGCTGTGCTGAAGGCACATACAAGCAATCGAGCGGGGACAGTCTCGTTGCGGTCGGCAGACCCAAGAGATACACCGGTGATTGATTTCGCCTACTTCGAGGAAGGTACGCCCGACAACGATCAAGACCTGGATGCGGTAGTTGAGGGTGTGCAGTTCGTACGCCGCATCAGCGCGTCACTCATCGCAAAGGGCCTGATCGAAAAGGAAGAGTTACCAGGAGCGAAAATCGCGAGTACGGAGCAGCTTCGACAGTATGTTCGCGACCAGGCATGGGGACACCACGCGTCCTGCAGTTGCCCAATCGGCAATGCAGAAAACGGTGGAGTTGTCGATAGCCGCTTTCAGGTGCACGGAACAAAAGGACTCCGCGTAGTGGATGCTTCGATTTTTCCCCGCATCCCCGGATTTTTTCTTGCGTGCCCTGTGTACATGATTGGCGAGAAAGCCGCCGAAGTGATTCTGCAAGGTGTGTAGTTCCAGACGGAACGAGCAAGTGCTTTGAATGCAATTGCTTGTAGGTGCATTCGATTTTGATTGACAGGTTGCGGCTCTAGGAGAATATTGGTGCCTGAGTCTTCCTCCACAGCAGCGTTCATACCAGAGTTCCCGGCAAAATAGAAGGGTGCATCATGGTTCACTCCGCTTCCGATCTTCTTAATCTTTCCGCCACTGAATTGGATGACCTGTTCCAAGGCGGCAGTGCTGGCCCCATCCCGAATGGCGAAGCCGACGGTAAAGCTATTATTGCTCCGGGAACGAAATTCACGCACGAAATTGCCTCTATCGTGAATATCTTCGCCTGGCAGGGCAAAACGTTCGACGCTGCGCATGGAACTCTAACCAACCGTATTTCTTCACTCGGAGTGAACGCGATCGTGGCGCAGGTCTACACCGGACCCAGCCTGTTCGATGGCAAGGACTGTATTGTCCTTGATTACTCCAAAACATCGCTGCTGGCGAAGCATGTACGCGATGAAATTCGTGCAATTGGTTCCGGTTTATACCTTGGCCTTGTTTACTGGGACATGAAGAGGACTATTCATTTCTCGCTGCAGTTCGGCGCTGTTTAGCTGCTCTTACTCGCCGGCTGGCTGTCACGGGGTAAAAGCCGTTTGGATGCTGGAGTGTCACCATGTCCGTACCGAGTGCCGCACCGAACGAAGACAGGCCTATTCCACACGCTCACACAGGCTCATCGTTCAAGGATGTCTTTGCGGACCTGCTGACACGACTCATACAAGTGGAGCGTCGCATCGATCCATGGATACGGCCAGCCTTCGATGCAACACTGCGTGATCCACTCGCCCGTTTGATCACAGCGGTAAAGAATGGGCGGCGTGTGAATCCACACCTTACCCTCGCGCAGGAAACGCCCTTGCCGGATGAGGACGAATGGAATCAGTCCGTCATAGACAGCTTTCGCAAGCAGATGGCTGGACTGTGGCGGCCCGGCCGGTTCGAGCGTGGTGGCAATACCAAAACACACGGTATCGTCCGCGGTGAGCTGATTGTGCACGAGGAACTACCAGCGCATCTTGCAAAAGGAGTCTTCCGCAAAGCTCGCACCTTTCCTGCGCTCGTTCGCTTCTCCGGGCCAGGACCTTACATAACCCCGGACATCGACGATGTTGGTTTCATGAGTATCAGCGTGAAGCTGATGGATGTTCCGGGACCCAAGCTGCTGGACGAAGAGCGCTTCACTCAGGACCTTCTTGCTATCTGCACACCTACGTTTGTCACCGGTGACATTCGATCAAACGCAAACCTGCAGCGGGCCAGCCTACAGAATGCGTCGATTTACCACTTTTTGAATTTCAAGGAGCCTCACCTGCTTGACCTAATCATGCAGGGGCTTTGGACAAAGACGCAGAGTAGTCCGCTGGAAGCCGCATACTTCAGTTGCGTTCCTTACCTGCTTGGAGAAGGTCAGGCGATGCAGTACTCCTTCTGGCCCGTCTCCACGCGTCGCATTCCAATTCCACGGCTTCCCCGTCGCCCTCCGGATGACTATCTTCGTCTTGCCTTGGAATCTCAGCTATCTCGCGAAGCTGTAGATCTTGAAATGCGCGTACAAATGCAGACAGATGCGTTTCGCATGCCGCTGGAAGACGCGTCCGTGTTGTGGCCAGAGAAATTATCGCAGCGTATCCCCGTCGCTACGCTGCGATTGCCGCGGCAAACGATGCACTACGACAGCGCATTGCAAATGGCGCGAAGGCTTTCGTTCAATCCCTGGCATTGCATTGCAGAGCACCGCCCTTTGGGGAATCAAAGCCGTGCGCGCAGGGTGATGTACGCGACATTGTCTGAACTACGGCACCGCATGAACGCGGAACCGCACTGGGAGCCCACGCCAGAGGACTTGCCATGACCCCGCAGACCAGCGTGATGTACGCTGCGCCATTGCTTCCTGGAACATTTTCAGAAGTCCACAAGCTTCTGTGCAGCATGAATGAACAACCGGGTGTCTACGATCCGGGAAATCGCCTCATTCCCCTCCATGCCTTCCCGCAGCTCCACTTCGCCCGCGTGTTGATCGTTCGCGATCTGGCGTCCAGTGATCGCGCCATCTATGATCTCCCGGTTGCAGGACTGCCGGATTATCTGGTCTTTCTCGCGGAAGTTGATGACGAAGAGGCGGCCTTTCGCCACGAACTGGTGCGTTTGGCAGGAGCAGGGTTGCGTGAACTCTTCTCGTATTGCGAGATGTTCACCGAACAAACGAACCTTTTGCAGTGGCTCGTCGCAAGGCGCATTACAGCAGCGGCTACTTACGTGAACTGGCGCGGCCGTACAGTGTTGCAGGTTCGGCAAGAAGAAGCGCTGCGCCGCTTCCTTAAGCAGCAGATTGGTGCGAGCGCAGAGTTTCTACGGGCGCATACCGCCGAGCAGATGCGCCTGTCTCTTCAGGGTGATGTTCAAAAGCAGCAGCAGAAGGGTGAACTGCCGCTAACGCCGGAACAGCCGACTCCGCTTCCCTGGCGCATTCGCAATACATTGCACCTCATCGGTGTTCCGCTTGCTCTTTTGCTCTTTGCGCCGGTTCTTCTTATTCTTTTGCCTTTCTTGCTTTGGCAAATACGTTTTTGGGAACGCACGGATGCTGCCATAGCACCGCCGGTAGACCAGTCCCACGCGGAGGATCTTCTGGCGATGGAGAACCACGATGTGACGAACCAGTTCAGTGTCTTTGGTAGCTTGAAGCCTGGACGGCTTCGCCTTGGGATCGTTCGATTTCTCCTCGTGTGGACCGACTATGCGGCGCGCCACCTATACCATCGCGGCAATCTCGCGCGTGTGTCAACGATCCACTTTGCCCGATGGGTCTTTATGGATCATGGCCAGCGCATGCTCTTTTCCAGCATGTACGACGGCAGTCTTGAAAGCTATATGGACGACTTCATCAACAAAGTCGGCTTCGGCCTTAACCTGACCTTTAGCAACGGCATCGGGTATCCCCGCACACGATGGTTGCTGCTGGACGGCTGCCAGGACGAGCAGACGTTCAAGCGTGTTCTGCGACGCCACCAGTTGCCAACGGAGGTCTGGTATAACGCACATCCGGGTCTGACCGCTGCAAACAAGCATCGCAACCTGCTCATTCGCGCTGGACTGGAAGCAAGCACCATGAGTGAAAAACAGGCGGCCGCATGGCTGGCCCTTATCTAGCAGAGGGGACAAACATGATGAAGCCTGTCGAGGTCGATCAGGTACAAGGAATCGTCCGCTTCGGCTATGGAAAACTGACGGAGTGCTGCTTTGTCTTAGTCACAATTCAAGATGTGGCCGCTGCACGGCTATGGCTTGCTTCAGCGCCCGTGACCAGCGCCGTTGCCTTGCCCGAAGCACCGCAGACTGCCCTTCAGCTCGCATTCACTCACACCGGTTTTCGCAATCTTGGCTTTGCACCGGAACTGCTCGCGCAGTTCTCTGCCGAGTTTCAAACAGGAGCGGAAAACAGGTCGCGCGCGCGGCTTCTGGGTGATGTTGGCAGCAGTGCGCCAGAGCAATGGGAGTGGGGGAACGAAACACGAGCAGTCGACGTCTTGGTGATGATGTATGCGCGTCCAGGCATGCTCGAAGGATGGAAGAGGGCGGTCCAGACTACCGGATGGGCAAAAGCGTTTCGTGTCGTAACGGAACTCACAACCACGAACCTGGATGGGATCGAGCCCTTCGGCTTCCCGGATGGAATCAGCCAACCGGAACTTGATTGGAAACGGCAACGCATTCCCCCGAAAATCGAAGACACTTATACCAACCACATCGCTCTGGGTGAATTTCTGCTTGGTTACACAAACGAGTATGGCCGGTATACAGACAGACCGCTACTGCCTGGAAATGAAGCTTCGGCTGAGTTCCTTCCGCACGCAGAAGATCACCCTGAGTTACGTGATTTCGGACGCAATGGCTGCTATCTGGTTTTGCGCACTCTGGAACAGGACGTGGAAGGCTTCTGGCGTTTTCTCCGCGAACACGCGGAGAGTGACATGGCAGCGGAAGCCCTTGCAGCAGCCATGGTCGGGCGCACGAAAGATGGAGAGCCCTTGGCGGATCTTACCAATACTCCGGTTTCCGGCGTCGACTTTGAGGATCGCAAAAACCGGTTCGACTTTGCCGCTGATCCAGATGGCCGGCGGTGCCCATTCGGAGCGCACATCCGGCGTGCGAATCCGCGCAATGGCGATCTGCCGTCACCACCTGTTACGGGGATACAGAGGATGCTGACGCTGGCAGGACTCGAAAACAAGACGCTCCACTCCGATGCAAAGGCGTCGTCCCGATTTCATCGCATCCTTCGTCGCGGACGCGAGTTTGCATCCTCTCGCAGCGAAGATCCGTCAGGAGTCAGAAGCGCGGTGCAAGGTCTGCATTTCCTTTGTCTCAATGCCAACCTCGCCCGGCAGTTTGAGTTTCTGCAAAGCGCCTGGATCATGAGCACCAAATTCGACGCCCTGACAGACGAGAGCGACCCATTGCTAGGCAGCCGTGAACCCATCGCAGGCGCTGGCGCTACCGACAGCTTTTCGACTGCTGGACCACAGGGATCGCGGCAAACTTTCACCGGATTACCACGTTTTGTCCGTGTACGTGGTGGAGCTTATTTCTTCTTACCTTCTCTACCGGCGATTCAGTACCTTGCTGTATCGAGATGACATGCAGCCCCATGCGCTTGCATGTTCCAGATGCTCGAATCGGAGGAGCAAACAATACTGCAAGCAAGAGGGCGAGAGCTTACACGTGAAACTCATGTGTGCGTAGAGGTAATTGAATGCAGAAATGAACCGGAGTGAAGCGGCTTCTGCACGAAACTGTGCTCACGAACAATGCCGCTCATGATGTCTGGCTCTTCAACGGAACGATAATGGTGAGAGCGCTGGGGCTCGAACCCAGGACCAGCGCCTTAAAAGTCTGATTAGGCTGCTTCTGCCCTCTGCGAAGTCCTGCGCTCCACTTCATCATAAGCTGTTTCTTATCTTAAGTTTGCGAAGGACACATGCGGAAGATCCTCTGCAGTGTGCCGCAAGAATAAACGGGCTTGGGTATCCCCTAAGTATCCCTTCGACTAAATCGCCCTATGGCAAAGCCTAAGGCGCAGGTCGAGGGTGTTTACGAGAAGAATCCCGGTTCCGGCATATGGTACACACGGCTACGTGTCAACGGCAAGCTGGTCAGGAAGAAGATCGGCACCTTCAAAGCAGCAAAGGAGTACATCGAGAAGGCTCGAACTGTGCGGAATACGGGGGCAGGGATAGTGCCCCAGACTGCGAGGCATCCTGCCCGCACACTCGAGGAGTTGGAGCGCATCGGAGGCGCCGTCACCGTGGGCGCGCTTTGTGAAGACTGGCTGAAGCACATCAAAAGCCGTCCCACGGAATACAAGGATCAGCGAAACCCACCACAACGTGTTCGACAGATTCTTGAGGCCTTCGGTCAGCGTGCTGCTGGTGCACTGAAGCCATACGAGATAAGCGATTGGCTGGACAGCTTTAAAACTGCCCCAGCGACTCGCAACAAGCTGAAGTTCACCCTGTCTTCTGTTTACAGGCTGGGAAAAGAGCGAGACAAGGTTCAAGTGAATCCCGCGCGTGACGTGAAAGCACGCAAAACAGGTAAGGGTGTTGTTCGCTACCTTCTACCCGATGAGGAAGAGCGGATTAGGGCAGTCCTCCTGAGAGATGTCAACAGTTGCCCTGCTAAGCAGCCGGTCATTCGCAAACGCCTGCTGCATCGGATCTATGAACTCGATGTGTCACTCGGCACCGGGCTGCGAAAAGGTGAGCAGTACGGCCTATGCTGGCCAGATGTCGACTTCGAACAGCGCACCATCACGGCCCGGGACACAAAGAATGGTGAAACTCGGGTGGTGCCAATGATCAACGATGTTCATTACGCACTAAAAGCAATACAGGCAATGGGTCTTGGCCGGAAAGACAAGTCGTCAGACAAGCCAAATCAGTCGCCGAAAGATTCCGTCTTCAGGCTGGAAGACAACAAGAAGTGGTGGCTGAAGACGCTAGAAGCTGCCAAGGTGGAGAACTATCGCTGGCACGACAACAGGCATACGTTCTGCTCACGGCTGGCGCAGTCTGGGGCAAGTCTGAAGATCATCCAGGAGGCCGCTGGTCACAAAACCATTCAGATGTCAGCCCGCTATGCCCACATGCACCAGACACATCTCGCTGACGCCATGGCGGTTTTGAACAGAAAAGAAACGGCCTCCCTATGAGGAGGCCGGAACCATTACGTCGTTGTGGTCACGGGCCGCAAAGCGCCTGAGTTCAGCGACTGCTATCAGGACTCGGCCGCCAATCTTCCTCGTCTTCAGCCGTCCATCAGCTATCAGGTAGTCAACTGCCCGGACACTTATCGCGAGCGCCTTGGCGGTGTCATTCCGGCTGACGAAAAGCGGCTCGATGGTAGGTACTCTGCTCAAACAGCTACCTCCAACCTCTCTCGCAATCTGCTTAGTCGTTTTCGTATAGCCGCTTCTGTGACTCCTGCCCGCTCCGCTATAGCCTGATTGGTGACGCGTTCGGGGTCTTGCGCAAGGAATAAGATGTGTTCGCAGAGTCGTCGATCTTGGTCGCTCATGGATGACAAGCATTTTCGAACGCGTTCCTGAACGCAAAGCTCGGCTTTGGCATCTTCGAACGTCTGATCTTCATGATGGAGGCTTCGCCTCATTGGCTATTCCTCATCCAAATCATCCGCAGTCCGATACTGCTCGTACACATCGCTGTCGTATCTTAAGTGCCTCATGTGCCGCCTGAGACACTGCCTCCAGTGAGAGGCTAAGAATGGTTCAAGCTTCCCCCTCTCCACGTAGGCTCCCTGCTGGAGCAAGTAAAGAATGAAGTGACAGAATGTCGTGACAAGGTCACTATCTTCGCCAAGCCTATTAAGTTCCGGAACGGAAGCCGCCCACTTCCTAGCCTTCGCCATAGCAACCGAAAGAATGCGCTCTGTTACCGTTTCAGGTGCTGACTCCGATTGTAGGGGGTCGCTTGCTGATTTGATCTTCTGCTTCTTGCGGCGGTTTGGCTCAGCGCACGAGGTGTAAGCACCGTCTAATTCATCTCTGAAACCGTACCCAGGCCGGGTGGACGCACGTGCTGTGAGTGCGGTCACGTCCAGCAGCACAACTGAAGGGCGGAATCTCCAGATGTCACGAATCGCGTATGCCTCTTGCGTCGCATATGTGGACGGGTCGCCCCCTGCGCACAGT
>CALMAP010000246.1:14563-14874 GCA_937859825.1 uncultured Terriglobus sp.
CTTCATACCCGGTTTAAGGGATTGGGCAGTTCCCCAACTTTCTTTGGCTTTCTTGGCTATGACACTCTTGCGCGGACGGCGTGCGAGGCACCTTCCCTGTTGGCGTGGCAGGTGGAACTCTAAATCGAATCGGCTTATAAACTCGCCCTTCGACTTCTCTACGGATGGATATACGTCTAAATTTTCCTTATGAATGGGGTACGCCGTTGCGTTTACACGCGTGCAGAGGCGTAGTTGCAGCATGACCGTGAACGCAAGGATGCGTTCGCTTGTACACTGCTGGCTAATTGGAGTGATAGTGCTGCTGGAGT
>CALMAP010000247.1:0-6396 GCA_937859825.1 uncultured Terriglobus sp.
CGTCATAAGGGCGATTGGGCAGAGAAGGTACGCAACGTGCCGCCAGGCGGCTGGTACTTCGAGTACAACAATGAGTTCTATCCGGATGTCGATGACACGGGTGAGGTTCTGCTAGCACTCAAGGCGGTCGATCACCCGCGAGAGCGGCAGCAGCACGAAGCAACCGAGCGCGCCATCCAGTGGGTTTTTGCCATGCAGTGCCGCAATGGTGGATGGGCTGCTTTCGACAAAGACAATACCAAGAGCATCTTCCAGTACATCCCTTTTGCAGACCACAATGCTATGCTCGATCCGCCGACCGTCGACATTACCGGCCGCATTCTCGAGATGCTGGCTGCATACGGCTACACCCGTCGCGATCCACGTGTGGAGAAAGCCATTCAGTTCGTGCTCAAAGAGCAGGAATCGGACGGAAGCTGGTTTGGCCGCTGGGGTGTGAACTACCTGTATGGCACCTTCCTCGTCCTCCGCGGCCTAGAGGCGATGGGCTACTGGAATCACGAGCCCGCCGTCCAGCAGGCGGTAGAGTGGGTGCGGACCATCCAGAACAGCGATGGTGGATGGGGTGAGACCTGCGGCACCTATGACGACCCGCTCATGCGCGGCGTTGGCCCGAGTACCCCCTCCCAGACCGCGTGGGCAGTACTAGCGTTGCTTGCAGGGGGGGATGACCGCTCCGACTCATTGGCCAAGGGCGTCCGCTGGCTGATTGATCGCCAGCATGAAGACGGTTCGTGGGACGAACTGGTTCCGGGCCGCAATGGTGAGAGCTATTACACCGGAACCGGCTTCCCACGTGTTTTCTACCTCGGCTATCACCTTTACAAGCAGTATTTTCCCCTGCTGGCGCTAAGTACCTATCAGCGCAGCATGGAACGTGAAACGTCCGAGGCGGCGTAACCAGGCTGTTCCCCAAGAGGCACCTCATGGACGTTATAGCTGGTGTTCGCAGGGTACCTGAACGACACTAAAGCAGAAGGAGTTCCAGAGCATGGCAGTACCTGTCTCTCAGGCGTGGACGGTTGCAACCTACGTTCTCAAGCAGAAATTCAAGGGCCGCAAGCGTTACCCGCTCGTGCTCATGCTCGAGCCATTGTTTCGTTGCAACCTGGCATGCGCTGGCTGTGGCAAGATCCAATATCCGGCACACATCCTGAAAGCGGAGCTTACTCCCGAGGAGTGCTTCAAGGCAGCGGAAGAGTGTGGCACCCCGATGGTTGCGATTCCAGGCGGGGAGCCATTGCTGCACCCCCGGATGCCAGAGATTGTGGCCGGCTTGGTTGCCCGCAAAAAATACGTCTACATGTGCACGAATGCTCTTCTGTTGAAGGAGAAGTTGCACCTCTTCACGCCGTCGAAGTACCTCAGCTTCTCCGTACATGTGGACGGTGAGCGCGAGCACCACGACTTCGGCGTGTGCCGCGAGGGTGGATATGACATCGCCATGGAAGGCGTTCACGCGGCAGTCAAAGCTGGCTTCCGCGTTACGACGAACACCACGCTCTTCGACGGTGCCGACCCCAACTCCGTTCGCCGTCACTTCGACCAGTTGATGGACGCAGGCGTGGAAAGCATGATGGTTTCGCCTGGCTACACCTATGACAAGGCGCCGGACCAGAAGCACTTTCTCGGCCGCGCCCGTTCGCGCCGCCTCTTCCGTTCGATCCTGTCGAACCGTAAGAAGACGTGGCGCTTCAATGCCTCGCCCATGTTCATGGAGTTCCTCATGGGCCACCGTGAGCTAACCTGCACGCCTTGGGGCATGCCGACGTACTCCATCTTCGGCTGGCAAAAACCTTGCTACCTGTTGCAGGACGGCTACGCCGATACCTTTCAGGAGTTAATGGAATCCGTCGAGTGGTCCAACTACGGCACGGAAAGCGGCAATCCTCGCTGCGCGAACTGCATGGTGCACTCAGGCTATGAGGCGAGCGGCGTGAACTATACCTTCGGGTCCTTTAAGGGATTGATGCAAACGGCGAAGGCGATCTTCTTCGATGGCTATAAGGACGACCATGCGCAGAAGCTGTTGAATGAGTGGCGGCCCGCATCCAGCCATAGCCAGCTTGTGCAGATCGGCTCCGGCGTGGTCTCGAAAGAAGCCGCCGTCGCGAACCACGAAACGACTGCAGTTTAAGAGGAGCGGTTTTGGCTACAGAACAGCAGGAACACCTGAAGTCCGAACAGCTTCAAGGGCATAATCCGGACGAACTGGAAGTTGTTGCGGGACGTGAGCGGGAGAATCTGGAAGGCTGGATTCCGACCCTGGCTGCGGACGAGGAAGTACGAGACGCGCTGGAGAAGGCCTTCGATTATCGTGGTGACGTCACGCTGACGCTCCGCAATGGTGAGCAGGTCGAGGGTTACATTTACGACCGGCGGCCAGGTAAAAACCTCGTGGATTCACTCGTGAGGGTCATGCCGTCCAAGGGAGACCGTACGCGTCGTAGCATTCCGTATAGCGAAATTGCCGCTCTTGCTTTTACTGGTCGCGATACCGCTGCTGGCCGTACCTTCGACGCCTGGGTGAAGAAGTACTGGGAGAAGAAAGCAGCCGGTGAAAAAAACATCCAGATCGAGCCTGAGAAGCTAGACTGAGCCAGCTACGCAGGGCGAACCGCGTATGAAAGTCTTCATTACTGGAGCGACGGGATTCGTGGGCAGCCACGTTGCCGCAGCGTATGCGGCGCAGGGCGCGCAGCTTCGGCTGCTTACCCGAAGTACCAGCAGCCTTGATGCATTACGTGAGCTGAACGCTGAGATTGTGCAGGGCGATCTGCGGCAGCCAGAGCAGCTTCGCTCCGCACTGGAAGGCTGCGATGCTCTCGTGCATGTGGCCGCGGACTACCGGCTCTGGGTGCCCGATCCCGCGGAGATGTACAAGTCCAATGTGGACGGTACACGGGAACTGCTGCACATCGCGCGTGAGGCTGGCGTGCGCAGAGTGGTTTATACCTCGAGCGTTGCGACGATGGGGTTCACGAAGACTACCACCATCGTCAACGAGGCCACGCCCGTTTCGGAAGCGGAGATGATCGGCCACTACAAACGTTCCAAGTGGCAGGCGGAGCAGGAGGCCATTGCTGCCGCGCGTACAGGTCAGCACGTGATGATCTTGAATCCGACCACTCCCATCGGCCCTGCCGACCGCAAACCCACGCCCACAGGCCGCATCATCGTCGACTTCCTGAAAGGGAAGTTTCCAGCGTATGTTGAGACGGGACTGAACCTTGTGGACGTCTCGGAAGTGGCGCGGATGCACGTTGTTGCCCTGGAGCGTGGAACGGCAGGAGAGCGCTACATTCTTGGTGGCGAGAACCTTACTCTGAAACAGATTCTGGACAAGATGGCCGCGATCTCCGGTCTGCCATCCCCAACGATGAAGGTGCCGCACGCTGTCGCCATGGCCTTTGCGTTCTTCGATGAGACGATTACCGGAAAACTGCGCGGCAAGGAACCACGCGCAACCGTCGAGGCTGTTCGCATGGGCAGGAAAATGATGTGGGCATCTTCTTCAAAGGCAGAAACTGATCTCGGCTTCCAGGTTCTTCCTGTGTACCATGCGCTCCGTGCCGCCATGGAATGGTTCGTCGCAAACGGTTACGCACCTCCCTTTCCGCAGCAGGCCTGACCATCGCTTCGCCACGATTTCTGAAAGCACCCATTACGATTGAGCGTATGGGCCCACAGCGAAATCCAGCGATTGTGTTGATCTCGGAAATCCCCGTCTAAATAAAAACACTGATCCGTAGCTGGGCGGCCTTGGCCACCGTCGACGGCGTGGCAGGCTTCCAGCATCCCTCCGCGACCATTTTTGCGTTCCACGCAGGCATGGGTGCAGGTCCAGCGACACGGGCGTTCGCCCGCGCGCAACAGGTCTGCGAACCGGTGATGCTTTACTCGGTAGGGTGGGCCGGTGCTATCAGCCCAAAATTGATGGCTGGGAGCGTCCTCCGGCCCGATGCGGTGCTCGACCTTGCAACAGGCAAGAGGTATACCTGCGCTGCTACGGAATACCTGACACACGGCACGTTGCTTACCTCGCGTCGTGTTGCGCAGCGGGAAGACAAGGTCCGGCTTGCGGAAAGCTATCCTGCCGCGCGCTCCATCGACATGGAGGCGGCCACCCTGGCCAGGCTGGCTATCGCAAACGGCCTGCCATTTCGGACAGTCAAGGCGGTCTCAGATACCTTCAACGAAGACCTGCCGGACTTAAATCCTTTCATTACGGCAGACGGTCAATTCGCTAATGCGAGATTCATTGCCTACGTGGCAGTGCGGCCCCGTTATTGGTCTGCGCTTGCTGCGTTCGGCAAGCAGGCAGCGCTTGCTGCCGCTAATCTCTGCGACAGTCTTGCAGGGGAACTCAGGGTAGAAAAACCGCGTTAACAGATCGGCGAGAATAGAAGGAGCATGCCTGCTTCTACTCTCCCTTCCGCTACTGATTCCATGCCCAATGTTCCCGCCACGATGCGTGCCGCGGTATACCGCGACGTGAACCACGTTCATGTGGAGACTGTTCCTGTCCCGCAGATCGGGCCGGGTGAGGTCCTGCTCAAAATCGACACCTGCGGCATCTGTGGCACGGACCTGAAGAAGATCCACTCCGGTTCGCACTCCGCTCCTCGCATCTTCGGTCATGAGATGGCGGGTACGGTCGTCGCGATTGGCGAAGGCGTTCAGGAATTTACGACTGGAGACCGCGCTATGGCCTTCCACCACATTCCCTGCGGGCACTGCTACTACTGCCGCAAGCAGACCTTTGCTCAGTGCGAGACCTACAAGAAAGTTGGCACCACTGCCGGGTTCGAACCTTCAGGCGGCGGCTTTGCGGAGTACATCCGCGTGATGGACTGGATCGTGCAGCGTGGCCTGGTGAAGATTCCAGCGGACATCCCATTCGAGCAAGCCGCCTGGATTGAACCGGTAAACACTTGCTACAAGGCCATCGAACTCCTCTCATTAAAGTCCGATGAGACGGTACTGGTCATCGGCCAGGGCCCAATCGGCATCCTGCTGGCGGCACTTGCGAAGCGCAAAGGAGCGACTGTACTCACATCCGATCTGTACCCGCAACGTCACGTTATAGCCGCAACCTACGGTTTAGATCAGCCGCTTGACGGCAAGGCAGACGTGGTCGCTGCCTGCAAGGCTGCTACAGAAGGACGGGGCGCTGATGTAGCCCTGCTTGCCGTTGGCGCAAACAGCTTAATTCAAACCGCAATGGACGCGATTCGGCCCGGTGGCCGAGTCTGCCTCTTTGCGCAGACTCAGCATGGGAAAGCGCCGTTCGACCCGGCGGCGGTCTGCATGGACGAGAAGACGCTGATGGGCAGCTACTCCTCTTCGGTCGCGATTCAGGATGCAGCAATCCAACTCGTTTTTGACGGCTATCGCGACGGCAGCTTCGATCTGACCCGGCTGATCTCCCATCGGTTTTTGCTGGAGCAGAGCGTTGAAGCAATCGAGCTCGCATCCAACCCGCAACCTGACTCGATGAAGATTGTGCTTTCAACAGAATAGAACGTCAGACTTCTCGAATGCGCTTCTTCACTTCCACGTTCAGCCGTTTGATCTTCTGATTTAGCGTGGACAGCGGAATCTTAAAAAACTCCGCGGCTTCGGTCTGGTTCCAGTTGCATCGCTCCAAACGGTCGGCGACGATGCGGCGTTCAATCTCCTCCATGATGTCGAAGAGAGAGGCGTCGGGCCGCGGCTCCAGAATGGCGGCGGTAAAAGGGTTGCCAGTGAGTGGCTGCGGTAGCAGATCGACACCGATGATGGGGGACATAGAGAGCACCACCCCGCGCTCCATCGCATTCTCGAGTTCACGGACATTGCCTGGCCATTCGTAATCCATCATGGCGCGCAGGGCGTCCGGCGCGAGCGATCGCAGTTCCATCTCGTTTTCCTCGGAGTATCGCTTCAGGAAATGTGCGGTCAGCAACGGAATGTCCTGCTTGCGTGTTCGTAGGGGAGGCAGGTCAAGGTTGATGACGGAGAGGCGATAATACAGATCCTCACGGAAGCGACCTTCCTTCACGGCCAGCCGAAGATCGACGTTTGTCGCCGCAACGATGCGGACGTCCACCGCGACCTCACTAATGCCGCCCACCTGCATGAAGCGGCGTTCCTGCAGCGCGCGCAAAATCTTGGCCTGAGTATCGATCGGCATGGTGCCGATTTCATCCAGAAACAAGGTTCCGCCCGTTGCGACCTCGAAGAGTCCCTTTTTGGCCGCAACTGCGGAGGTGAACGCCCCTTTCACGTGTCCAAAAAGAGTGGATTCCAGGAGGTCTGCCGGTACAGCTCCTGTGTTGATGGCGACAAAGGGCTTGTCTCTACGTGGAGAGTTGAGGTGAATCGCCTTGGCGATTAGCTCCTTGCCGGTGCCGC
>CALMAP010000247.1:6406-17765 GCA_937859825.1 uncultured Terriglobus sp.
GAGCACGGTTGAGCGGGAAGGAGCGACCTGCGCCACCGTCTCTAGCAGCTTGGTCATCGCCTCGCTTTTCCCGATAATGTTTTCGAAGGAGTAGCGCTGCTTGAGCGTCTTTTTAAGCTGGACCACTTCCTCTTCGGAGCGGTGCCGGGCGATGGCAATGCGTATGTCGGCCAGCAGCTTTTCGTTGTCCCACGGTTTCTGGACGAAGTTATCGGCGCCGGCGCGCAGGGCATCGACAACGTTTCCCACGGTGCCATAGGCGGTGATCATGATCACCGGTAGCTCAGGCCGCAATCGCTTAATACGCGGAAGCAGGTCGATGCCGCTTTCACCTGGCAGCGCAAGATCCAGAAGCAGCAGATCGTATGCCTTGGTGGCGAGCATGTCGAGGCCACTCTGGCCTTCCGGTGCCATTTCGACAGTGAAGCCTTCGAGCGTCAGCAACGTTTCAAGTGAGTCACGAATGCCGGGCTCATCATCGATGAGCAGGATGTTGCCAGATGCGACCGACAGGGTTGCCGGAAGTTCGTCGAGTGACACTTCAGGCATGAACCGTCCTGATCTCCTCGGTTATCGCCGATATAGAAGAAAGAGCCTGCTCGTCTGCCGCGCGCACGGCAGGTTTTTGCATCATCGGGAAAAGCAAGCGGAAAGTCGTGCCGTCCCCAACCGTGCTCTCGACTTCGATACGGCCACTGTGCTCCTGCACAATGCCGTACGAAACGGCAAGGCCCAGGCCGGTGCCCTTGTGCTGCCCGGCTTTTGGCGTATTTTTCGTCGTAAAGAACGGATCGTAGATACGGTGCAGATGCTCTGGGGCGATGCCCGCGCCATTATCCCGAACGGAGATAACGACTTCACCATCTTCGTAGTTTGTCTTTAACGACATCTTTGAGCCACCACCTTCGATCATGGCATCTTTTGCGTTCAGCATCAGGTTCAGGATCACTTGCTGCAGTTTGCCCTGACTGCCTCGAATCAGCGGAAGCGACGGTACAAGATCCAGGTCGACAGCGATGCGCGCGGTGCGGAACTGGTGGTCCAGCAGCGTGACGGTTTCGCGAATCACCTGGTTCGCGTCCAACGGAACGAATTCACTCCCTGTTGCCCGGGAAAAATTCAGCAGACTGTTCACGATCTCAGAGGCACGGAAGGTCTGCTGCGTGATCTTCTCCAGCACGGGCTTCAGACGCTGATCGTCACGCGCATGCTTCTGCAGCATCTGCGTGTACGAACTGATCACGGCGAGCGGGGTATTGACCTCGTGAGCCACACCAGCGGCAAGCAGCCCAATGGAGGAAAGTTTCTCTGCCTGGGTAAGCTGTGTTTCAAGCTGCGTTCTGTCGGTAATATCCTCCACCAGCACGATTGAGCCGACGGAAACGAACTCCCGAGTAAGCAGTGGTGCGATGGACAGATTCGCGATGCGCTCGTCGCCATTGCGCAAATGCAGCTTCACTTTGGACAGGTGGTGCGTTCCGGGTTTGTCGTGGCTCTGCTCAAACTCGGCAACAAACGATGCGGGAAAAATTTCAGCGATGTGCTTCCCAAGCGCGTCGGCGCGGGGAAGAGCATACATCACTTCCATCTCGGCGTTCCAGCTTTCAATGCATTCATTTAGATCGAGCGCAAAGATTCGACGATGTTTTCGTTAAATTCCTTCAAGCGCTCAAACTCAGCACGCTGCAATTCGAGACTTGCAAAGAGCTGCGCATTTTGGATCGCGATTCCGATATAGCCGGCAAGGGACTCGAGCAGTTCCATGTCTTCGGAAGAAAGAAAATCGCCCTGCCGTGTTCGCCCAAGACCGATGACTGCTATGGTCCTCGGCTGCCCGGCAGAGGATGCGATGCGGCACGGCAGGTAGTAGTTCATGTCCAAAAGCCGCGAAGCCTCCTGCTCCTGAGCGGACAGGTGCGGAAGCTGCATGGGATTTTCAAAGAACAAGTGCCCCTGTGCGGAAGAGCCGAACTGAAGGAATGAGGCTGCTGACGTTTGCAGAGACAGGCTCGAAGCCACGTCATTGGAAAGACCATGTGAGGCGGCAAGCAGATAGGGGCCGCCCGGCGAAGTAGGCGCCAGAAATAGCGCAACACGCCCGACAAGGAGTGTTTGCGACAGCCGTTCCACCACGTTCTGACAAAGCGTGCCCAGGTCTGTCTGCGAAGAAAGGCCGCGGCTAAACTCGATCAACGTTTCGCGATAGTCGTAGCGCTTCTGGTCGAAGATGCGATCAACCCGCGCCTGAATCGCCACTTTGATTGGCTCGAAAATCAGCGCAGTGGCAACGATCGCGGCAAGCAGGCCCCAGATACGCAAACTGGGGAGCCGGGCGTGCACCACCTCAGCCGAGACACCCACGACGAGAAAGTAGACGCCCACCAGCGCTGCGGTTGCGAGCGTGTAGGTAACTCCGCGCTTGAAGATCAGATCCGTGTCCATAAGGCGATAGCGCACAATCGCCCAGGCAAAGGTCAGGGGAAGAAAGACGAGTGCAAGCACCGCGATACGGGTAAGTGTCACAGGTACCGGCAGATTCAATAAAAACGGAATCGCATTCAATGCCGTGAACGGAACGATGGAGAGGGGCGTGCCGCGCGTGAGCCATTTGAGCTGCTGGCGTTCCAGGGCGTCGCTTGTGCGCCGGTAACGCTGCCAGAAGACAAGCGCCGCGATGACGTAATAGCAGGCCAGATACGCCACTTCAATCTGGTCGAGCTTGTGCTTGAGTCGCTCCGTGGCTACCCAGCTCAACACAGCGTAGACACGAAGCATGACCAGCGCGAGGCCTGGCAAGTAGAGGAGCGCTGCCACAACTCTGCGTCGCAGCGAAGATCGCGTTGCGCCAAATGTCAGGGCAAAATGCAGAAACAGCGCAGGCTGGAGTGCTGTCGCAAGTATGTTGCCCCAGTAGAAAATCCAGTCCGTCGCATCAAGCTGCCCCGTGTACTTGAAGGCATAGAGAACACCCGAGACCAGGCAGAAGACGTAAAAGTGCGTCGCCTTCGGTGCGGTCCAGCGGCGGAAGAGTACGTACAGCCCAATCGCGAGATAGACAAGAGCGATCAGGCGAAGTCCCTGATTGCGGCTTCGATCCGCGGGTTCGAGGATCACCTGAACTTCGAGCTTCGCACCGTCACGAAGGACGGAGTACCGTATACGGTTCCAGATTCCGGAGCGGTTCATCTCCCGCATCAACGGCGCGACGGTGTCCGCCGTTCTGCCGTTTGCAGAAATGAGCAGGTCGCCTGTTCGAATACCTTCCCGCTGGGCCGGTGAATCCAGGGGCACCCGTTCCGCCAGCATCCCGCCCTCAGACTCCATCCAGGTGACGCCGTCGGTAGGCTGCTCATAGATGCTTTCACGCGCGTAGTTGAGGGCGCCGAAGACGCAGATAATAAGCGTCGTTACCGCGAGCACGACCGCGAGGATTCGGTTTTGTGCTGCCTTGTCCATCCGGACTTGGGCCTCTCTATAAAAGCACGCTGTGAATAATTATTTCTTTGCACGTCTGCTTCCAAACATTGAAGAGCAATCGCGCATACAGAAGCTTTATAGGTTCAGGGTAACGCAAGCAGGATGCCTTCCGTGCAACGATCGGCCTCACGAGAAGAGAAAGCAGAGGTCTCCGGTAAATTCCAAAACTGGAAGGTACCTACCTGAAATGGGAACCACCCTGGTTCCATAGCTTGACCGTGACCTGCATCATAAGTTCTTCTAGAAGAATGTCCCGGTTCAACCAAAATGCAGACGCGTCGCATATGCTTCTGCGCGACAGCGAGTGGCTCCTGCCGGTGTATGCACGTTTCCCGGTGGTGATGGACCGCGGTGAAGGTGTGTACCTGTTCGATACATCAGGCAACCGGTACCTCGACATGATGGCTGGTCTGGGTGTCAACGCCCTTGGCCATGCACACCCGCGCCTGGTGGCTGCAAGCAACGATCAGGTCACGAAGATCGTGCACCTCTCTCCTCAGTACTGCACCCCCTATGCAGGGGAGCTCGCGGAGCGGCTCTGTGCCTTGTCCGGCATGAGTGGAGTTTTTTACTCTACGGGTGGCTCCGAGGCAGTCGAAGGTGCGCTGAAGCTTGCACGCGCCTTCGCTCAACAGAACTTCTCCTCGAAAAAGCATCGTGTTGTTTCGCTGCTGGGCTCCTATCACGGCCGCACGCTTGGATCGCTCTCTGTCACAGGACAAGCCAAGTACCGTGATGACTTCGGCCCCGACCTGCCCGGGGCGGACTTTGTCACCCGCGAAGATCTTGCCGAACTCCAGGCGGCTGTCTCGGACGACACCTGCTGCATTCTGCTCGAGACGGTGCTGGGTGAAGGCGGCGTCTACGAGCTCTCCAAGGAATATCTCGCCGAGGCCAGACGCCTTGCTTACAAGCACAACGCCTTGCTGATTCTGGATGAGATCCAGTGCGGCCTTGGCCGCACTGGCAAGTGGTTCGCTTATGAGCACGCGGGAATCACGCCGGATGTTCTGATTCTTGGCAAGCCTTTGGGAGGTGGCGTTCCTCTCAGCGCATTGCTCGTGTCGAGCGAACTCTTCCATGCCCTCGGCCTGGGTAAGCACGGCAGCACGCTTGGCGGCTCTCCGCTGGCCTGCAGACTTGGTCTGGCTTTCCTGGATGCCGTGGAAGAGGAAGGTCTTCTGGCACGTGTGACTGAGACCGGAGCATACCTCAAGCAGCGTTTGGTCGAGCTTGCTGCAGACAATGACGTGGTGGAAGAAGCGCGCGGTCTGGGGTTGATTCAGGCCCTGGAACTCACCGTGCCGGGTAGACCTATCGCAGAAGCGGCGCTCCAAAAGGGCGTCCTGTTGAATTTTGTCCAGGGTAACGTCAAGCGCTTTCATCCATCGTTTCTGCTTGAGAAGCAACATATCGACACAATGGTCGAGGTCGTTCGCCCCCTCTTGCAGGCCGCTTCTTCAGAAAGCAAGCAGATGGAAGCCACGCTGGCGACGCGGTAGCTACACGGAGCCTGCAGGGAAGAAGTGGCTCTGCAGCCATGCGCGGATCGCGAGTTGCATACGGTCCAGCTTAGGTGCGGGCGAACCGGGCACGCCCATGAAGAAGTGCTCCGCTCCGTCGATCCAGTGGATCTCGGTAAGGCCGGGGGCCTGATTTAAGATGCTGTCCATTCGGGCCCTTGGAGCGAATGGGTCTTCCGCTCCAGTGACCAGCAGCTTCGGGGCCGCGCAGTTCTGAATGAACTCGTAGGTGTAATGTCTGCCACCTGCCTGCAGCGGCATACCCAGCCCGATTAGCCCCGCAATGCGACTGTCCCCGCAGGCCGCGCGCCAGCCTACGTTCGCTCCAAACGAAAAACCTGCCAGCAGAATAGGAATACCGAACTCTCGATGGAGCCAGTGAATCGCCGCCCGAGCGTCTTCAACTTCGCCGTTTCCATCGTCATACACGCCTTCACTCAGGCCGGTACCTCGAAAGTTAAAGCGCAGCACTGGAATTCCAAAGGAACTTAGTGCTTTCATCGCCTGATAGACGACCCGGGTGTGCATCGTTCCTCCCGAGGGAGGATGAGGATGGCACACCAACGCGCAGTACGGACTGGTTGCGCTTCCTTCATTCAGCAGTGCTTCAAGACGTCCTGCGGGACCGCGCAGGTCCTCAACGGTACGAATCATCGGTTACGTAGTCCTCGAGTCAAGCTGCACGAATGAACTTGTGCGCAACCAGCAGGTCGTCGCGTAGCGTGCGGTAGAGCGCCTCGCGGCTCTCTTCATCTCGTCCACGCAGCACCGCCGATGGATGGATCGTTGCCATCACGTGCTTCGCGAAACTCGTCTCCAGTAGTTTGCCCCGATCGCGCATGAGTGCGAAGGTTCCGCCCAGCAGCGAGCGTGATGCGGACGCTCCCAGGCACACGACCAGCTTTGGCTTGAGCGCGTCGAGTTCCGCCAGCAGCCACGGGCGGCAGGCCATGATCTCAGACTGCCTCGGGTTCTGGTGCAGCCGGAGCTTGCCGCGCTGCACGAACTTGAAGTGCTTCACCGCATTGGTCATGTACACCGATTCTGCCGCGATGCCGACCTCTGCCATGGCTTTGCGGAGAACACCACCTGCAGGGCCTACGAATGGTTCACCGCGCCGGTCCTCCTGATCGCCGGGCTGCTCTCCCACGAGAACCACCTCCGCAGTGATCGGACCGCGACCCGGGACGACCTGAGTCGCATGCTCATACAAATCACATCCTCTGCAGGAGGGCAACGCCTGGGCAAGGATAGGAAGCGAGTGGACTTCCGGCACGTACGGTGCCGCAGTCGGCTTTGCACTTTGTTTGCTGACCATGGTTGCAACCCTACTTTCCGCTCGTTGCAAAAGGGAAGGAAGCAGTTCCACCTCAGGCAGGTTGCCCCAGTACTTCACTGGCATGTGGCTGCGCATCACAGAGGGGTTCAGGCGGGCCGGATTGAAGATGCTGCCGTAGTAACTCTTCCAGAGTGTTTCCAATTCATCTTCGGAAGGCGCATGGCTCCGGTCCAGAGCCGGGCCGAACTGCAGGCCGGGCGTGTCGGGTTCCCAGAAGACTGTGCCGTCCGGGGTAAGGATCGACCAGCGCATCGTTGCAAATCGCTCCGCGAAGAAGGGCGCGGCAAGCGGCAGAATGCGGTGTGCCGGTTCATACCAAGACACGAATTGCTCCCCGCGTTCGTCCTCGATTCGGCGAAAGCGCACAAACGCGTGCATCTTGTGTTCGTCGCGCTTTACCTGCTGCACCAGACGCAGCAGGGCACCCACGTCTTGATCGACCTCGACACGCAGCAGGTTGCGATCCGTCTGCAGTCGCCAAAGCAGCCGGTAGAGCAGGTTCCACCGTGCCGAATCGCGGTGGTAGCCGGCAAGCAGAGCTCTGTCGAGAAACGAACGCGGCACATGGGGCGCGAAGGTGGATTCACGTGGCACATCGAGGAGTGACCGGGTATGGTCCTGTGCTGCTTCAAACAGGTCGCCTACAGCAGCAACCGTGTTGTCCTCAAAATCGATCTGGTCGGGCCCTATGCTTTGTTTCAGTGCCACTCGGGCAAGCTCGCGCCACGCATCGAACGAGGGAGGCACCCGCAGACGCAGCACGGTGGACGAATGCAACAACGAGTTCAAAGAACACCTGAAACCGCGGAGTTCGCCGCCTGAGTAAAGAGCTGCATCTGCATGGCCGGTAGCGCGGCTTCAACCTTGGAAATAGATTCCGAAGCAGCCGCCCGGACTTCGGACTCGATGGCCTTCTGGGCCACATCGAAGATCGTGACCTCATGGATGGGCAGATGGTCTGCGGCAATAATGTAATGTTCCGCGTCCTTCAGGCGAACGTGGAGCTTGCGCAAATCCTCAATACTGAGCTTGTGGTACTTGCGGATGCGCAGAATGCGGTCCACGCTGCCATACCCGATGCCCGGAACACGCAGAAGTGCCTCACGGGCAGCCGCATTGATGTCGACAGGGAAAAACTCTGGATGCCGCCGGGCCCACGCGAGCTTCGGGTCGATAGACAGGTCCAGTTCGGGCTTGTCTTCCGTCGTAATCTCGTCCGCCGCAAAGCCGTAGTAACGCATCAACCAGTCGGCCTGGTAGAGACGGTGCTCCCGAACCATAGGGGATGCCTGCAGCGGCAGACGTGTGTCTGCTTCAGGGTAAGGTGAAAAGCCGGTGTAGTACACCCGGCGCAGTTTATAGCTGGTGTACAGATGGTTTGCGCGCTGGATAATCTGACGGTCTGTCGATGGTGTCGCGCCGATGACCATCTGCGTGCTCTGTCCTGCGGGAGCAAACTTCGGCGTGGAACGAAAGCGGCTGCGTTCTTCATCCAGGCCAGCTTTGTGGTCGTGGATGTGTCCCATCGTGCCTTCAATTACATGGGACTTCTTCTCCGGCGCAAGTTGCACCAGGTCGGCCTGCGTTGGCAATTCAATGTTCGCGCTTAGCCGGTCGGCATACGTTCCAGCTTCTTCTAGAAGCCGCTCCGCGCAACCCGGAATCGCCTTGATGTGGATGTATCCACCAAAATAGTGCACCGTGCGCAGTGTCTTCGCGACTTGCACCAATTGCTCCATTGTGTAATCCGGCGATTGAATGATGCCGGACGACAAGAACAAACCCTCGATGTAGTTCCGCTTGTAGAAATCAAGGGTGAGGCTAACGATCTCTTCCGGCGTGAAACGCGCCCGGCGAATGTCACTTGAAACACGATTGACGCAGAAGACGCAATCGTAAGTGCAGTAATTGGTCAGCAGCAGCTTCAGCAGCGAAATGCAGCGGCCGTCGGGCGTGTACGAATGGCAGATCCCATTGCCGTCAGAGTGGCCGATGCCCTTGCCGTTCCCGGCCCGCTTCGCTCCTGAGCTGGCGCACGACGCGTCGTACTTCGCCGCGTCCGCCAGAATTTCGAGCTTTTGCTGTACTGTCAGCGAGACCATGCATCTACCATTCTAGCGAAGATGAGGCGAACAAATTTCCTTCACATCACCAGCTACTCGGATTGGATGCAGCTTAATGGTCACGACCTGCTATTTGCCTGCAAGCTCTTCAGGAAAGAGCCGTATGTCCACAACGTTGCGGTATTTCTCGGCGAAATCCATGCCGTAACCGATCACAAACCGGTTCGGAATGGAGAAGCAGACGTAATCTGCTTCAATAGGCACGAGGCGGCGCTCAGGCTTGTCGAGGCAGGTCGCAATCTTCAGGCTTGCAGGCTTGTGCTGCAGCATCAGCTTGCGCAGATAGCTGAGCGTCAGGCCGGTGTCGAGAATGTCTTCCACGACGATCACGTGCTTGCCTTCGATCGGAACATCGAGATCCTTGATCAGCTTGACCGCGCCGCTGCTGGTCTTGCCTTTGCCGTAGCTGGAGACAGCGACAAAGTCGAACGTATTGTCCACTTCAATGGAGCGGGCAAGGTCGGCGAGGAAGATCGCCGCACCCTTCAGTACCCCCACAAGCACGATGCTTTCGCCTGCATAGTCCTTCGAAATTTGAGCGCCGATAGCCCGGACACGCTCACGTATCTCGTCTTCTGAAAACAGAACTTCGCACTGAGAAGCGGGAATAAAGACGGGAGCGGTGCTTGCGCTGGACATGCAACTTAGCCTAAACGCCCTTGGGCCTGGAGCAAAGCGGATGTTTCCGCCTGACCTCGTATACTCCTCAGAGCGGCAGGCGGAAACAGACACCGCGAGAAACGATCATCCATGTATCCGTACCTGCATCTCGGTCCTTTAGCGCTTGGCACGTTCGGCATTCTCATGTGGCTGGCAGCCGTGGCTGCCACGTATGTGCTTCATCGTGCCATGGTGCGTGGCGGAGTCACCGCGGATGCCGTCGTGATCGTCGCCACGGTAATGATTGCAGGCGTGATCGGTGCCAAGGTCTGGCATGAGTTGCAGAACCCCTTCCAGCTCGGGGTCGCGCTGCGCGGCATCGTCTCACCCGGGTTTACTCATCCTCTAGCTATCCTTACCAATTTTCTGCATTGGTTTCAGGCGGGATTTGCGTGGTTCGGGGGACTGCTCTTTGGTGTGACCGCGCTGATGTGGCAGGGCAGGTCTCACAGGATTGGGGCCATGCGCCTGCTGGATCTGGCCGCACCGGCGGCAGCCATCGGTTACGGCATCGGCCGCATTGGCTGCCTCACCTCGGGCGATGGAGATTATGGCGTCAACACCACGCACTGGTGGGGCATCCACATCAAGGACTCCGCACTCGATCCGCCCCAGCCAAATCCACCCGGACTGCTCGTGGAGCCGACGCCGGTCTACGAACTGCTGTTCGGACTCGCGCTCGGGTGGTATCTCTGGCTGCGTGGACGCAGGCAATTGCCTATCGGTCAGCTTACTGGCGAGTACCTAATCCTGAGCGGCCTGGGGCGCTTTCTGGTCGAGTTTATCCGGCGAAACGAGCGGCTCTACTTTGGCATGTCGAACGCGCAGGTCGCGGCCTTGCTGACGATTGTGGCAGGAACCGGTTTGATCCTGTTCGTTCAGCGACGCGGCAGAACCATTCCGAACGCTTTGCCCGTCGCAGAGGTCTAGCGAAGCTAGAGCAGTTTCAGGAATGCCTTTGCCTCGTCCAGTTCCGGAAACAAGCGCTCCTCTGCCTGAAACTCCCTGGAGTGAACACAACGCCTGCCGCCGCGCACCCGGACAGGATGTTTCAGGTGCAGCATCTCGTGGTACATCAGGTATTCGATCGCGTAGCGAGGCACATGAGCGCGGTCGAAGACGCGGCTGATCACGATGGTGTTGTGTGCAGCGTCATAATGGCCAAGTAGCCTGCGCGCATGGTGGCCGCTCCAGGTGAGCACGGGCCGGCCCATGAGTCCGTGGAAGAAACGGCTGTTTACAGCTTCGAAGACCTCATCCAGATTGTAGTAAATGCCTGCGGCAGTCGTGATCTGCTTGCGGCCCCGGGTTTGGCGCGCGTGTTCCGCCTGCCGGCTTACCGCATCGCTTGAGGTGTAGCGGCGGTACCGGTCCGCATGGCTGCGTTCCACAGGTTTGCGATACAGCTTCGCAAGCAGGATATGCGCAATCGCCTCGAGCACACTTTGCGGCGCACCCTGCAAAAGGTCGGACAGGTGCACCAGCAACTGTCCTTCGCGTAGCCGGATCGTGGTGTTCAGAGAAACAAACCGGCGGAACCGGATGTCAAACGGCGGAATCGGCGCACGCGGACGCAGGTTCCGGTAAGCCTGTGCAAACAGCATCTGCAATTCAGGAGCGGGAGCCACTTCCAATAGTTTAGTGCTCAGGCAGCCTGGAACTGTTCCTACTTCGGCACCTCGTACTGGCTGGGCTCAGGGTCTTTCGAGGGTGGATGTGCCTTGAAGTATGCCTGCTGCTCCGGCAGCAGCTTCGTGGCCTGGTCCCGCAGGTCTGCAATCGCTTCAAGCGCAAGGTTGCGCGTGAGCTTGTAGCGCGCGTTTTCAGGCGGCTGCTTCAGAATGCTCTGCCAACGGTCCATGCCTGCAACCAACTTTGGCAGGGATTTGCGCAGGTCCTTGTGGCCTGCGGCGTACTCATCGAGGTTGTCTTCCAGTTCGTTCACAATACCGGAGACTTCGTTCATGTTCTGGTGGATGTCTTCGGCACGGCCCTGAGCACGCACATCCGCAAGCACCCGTTGTATGCGGTCGATGCGTGTGTCGATAATCTTTTGAAAAACGAGCACACGCTCGGCAGGATTCATTGCCGCCTCACGTACTGCATCGACTTCAGCCTCGGACAGGTTGGCCGATCCACGCTGTGCCAAAAGACAAGGCATAGCGAGCAGAACCAGGCTGAGAGCAGACATAATCTGCGTCCTGCGGGACCTCTGAACCAGACGAAACACCTGCCTG
>CALMAP010000248.1:0-3493 GCA_937859825.1 uncultured Terriglobus sp.
GTCGATCTCGGTCGGGCCGTCCGTGATGCCGGGCAGCAGCGGGGAGTTCAGGATGCCCACACGCAGGCCCGCATCGCGCAGTCGCCGCACCGTACGCAAACGCAGGTCGGGCCGGGGAGCACGCGGCTCCAGCTTGCGGGCCAGTTCTGCATCGGGCGTGGTGATGGTGATGTGAACCGCGAGTGTGCCGCGCCGGTCGATTTGCTGCAGCAGGTCAATGTCGCGTTCGATCAGCGTCGACTTGGTAACGATGCCCAGCCGCAGGCCATCGCGCCTGGCCAGCACCTCAAGCAGGCTGCGCGTCAGGCCGGTCCGGCGCTCGATCGGCTGCCACGGGTCCGTGGCAGTTCCGAGCGCGATTTCTTCATCCAACCGGCCCTGCTTTGCCAACCTGCGCAGGTCCTGCTCCAACAGCCACGCGGCATTGTCCTTGACGAAAATCTGCTTCTCAAACGCCTCAGGATCGCGCAGTCCACCGCTCTCTCCCGAAGCCTCAAGAAACTCGTGCGTGTAGCGGGCATAGCAGTAGCGGCAGCCAAATTCGCACCCGCGATACGGATTGATCGACCACGCCATCCAGTGCAGCCGCTTCGAAACGGACCGGTTCAGGATCGACCGGCTGCTCAGCAGCTTGAACGAAACATCATGCCCCGCATCCACTTGCTCCGCGTCCGCCGCTGCGCGGCCAAGCGAGGTCAGACGGCTTGGTTTGAGAATGGGAAACAGCTCTGCCGTATTCGCCTTACGTTCGCCCATAATTAGTACAGTAGGTTCCTGTGCATCATTCGTCAAGAAGCAATCAACTCTAGGTATGCCTGCTCTTCTCTTGGGCCTGCCCAACAGTACACCTTGTCCATCTTCCTTGATTAACCGTCTACAAGCATCCAATATTTTATGGGTGACACTCTGAGCATTGCAGCTCGCAGTGAGCGTATGGGGCGCGTGAAGAGCAAGAACACAGGACCCGAGCTTGTTGTCAGGCGGATTGTGTATGGAATGGGCTTTCGATACCGGTTACATGCCGCAGAGCTCCCCGGGAAGCCCGATCTAGCATTTCGTAGAATGCGCAAAGTCATTTTTGTACACGGTTGCTTCTGGCACCGCCACAGGAAGCCGAGTTGTTCGTTGGCACGGCTCCCGAAAAGCAAACAGGATTTCTGGTTAACCAAGCTGGAGGGTAACCGGAAGCGTGACCTAAAGAATAAGCGAGCTTTGAGTCACTTAGGCTGGAAGGTTCTAGACGTATGGGAATGCGAATTGAAGAATGTGGAAGCGCTGAGCGCACGAATCCTGTACTTTTTAAATGATGAAATCGCTTGAATTGTTTGCGGGAGCAGGGGGACTGGGACTCGGACTTGATGCAGCCGGTTTTCATCCTGAATGCGTCATTGAGCGTGATCAAGACTGCTGCGACACGATACGAGAAAACCGCGAACGTGGTGCGGCGGCCATGAGGGATTGGACGCTTGTGGATTCAGACGTCCGCTCATTGGACTTTCGCGTCTTTGCCGACAGCCTAGACCTGATTTCTGGCGGCCCACCATGCCAGCCTTTTTCAGTGGGTGGTAAGCACGCAGCCTATGATGACTCTCGCGACATGTTCCCACAGGCGGTTCGTGCAGTTCGGGATATCCGTCCTTCCGCATTCATCTTCGAGAATGTCAAGGGCCTTACCAGAGAGCGCTTCCGAAATTATTTCGAATACATTCGGCTGCAACTCACGCATCCGGAGATAACGGCGAAGAGTAAAGAGCTCTGGTACGATCACCACGCGCGATTGGAACGATTCCACAGTTCGGGTAGGCGAGACGGTCTGCACTATCGGGTCGTAACTAAGGTGTTGAATGCTGCAGATTTTGGCATTCCGCAGCGGCGTGAGCGGGTTTTCTTTGTGGGTTTTCAAGAAAGGCTCGGAGTTCAGTGGGCTTTTCCGCAGGAGACGCATTCCCGTTCCGCTTTGCACTGGGATCAGGGCTCAAATGGAAGCTATTGGGACCGTCACCATATTTCAAAGTCATCCCGGTTTTATGCGCAACAGGATGATCTGTTTGAACGTTCACTCCCTTTTGCACCTGCGGAGAAGCCTTGGAAGACAGTTCGAGACGCAATTTGCGATCTACCGATGCCTGACGTAAGCGGCAAGGCAAAGAGTGGAATCAATGGACATCGCTTCCAGGCTGGCGCTAAGTCCTACCCGGGCCACACAGGAAGCCCGCTGGATTACCCTGCTAAGGCATTGAAAGCTGGAGTGCACGGCGTGCCGGGCGGCGAAAACATGTTGGTACACCTCAACGGCTCCGTACGGTATTTCACAATGCGGGAAGCTGCCCGTTTGCAAACTTTCCCGGATGAGTTTCTTTTCACCAGTTCTTGGTCCGAATCGATGCGTCAGCTTGGAAACGCTGTTCCAGTCGAACTCGCGACCATTATTGGACGGAGTGTTAGTGTGCAATTGAGTCACCTGCAACGAAAAGAGCACATTCAGTGATTGCGGGCTATCGCGCGTTTGAATTCGATCTTCCAGAAGCATTATTAAAGAGCATCATTGCAGTCTTTGAAGCGATGGAAAGCGCGCAGCTTTCCAATGAAGATGTGAAAGCCTTGCCGGACGGGCAGGGCGTATACCAACTGCTCTGGAAAAATCAAATTGTCTATATCGGCAAGACTGATTCAGAAGCGGGCTTGCAAAAGCGACTGGGCCGCCACGCGTGGACAATCCAGCATCGACAGCATCTTCATGTCGACGACGTTTCGTTCAAGGCTATCCGCGTGTTCGTCTTCACCGCAATGGATCTCGAGACGCAGTTGATTGCCCACTATAAAGGTGCAGCAACAGTTACTTGGAACAACAGTGGTTTCGGTTCAAATGACCCAGGCAGGAACCGAGACTTTACGCGAGCGAAGGCAGGCAGCTTCGATGTGCTCTATCCCTTGGATCTCGATGTTCCTTTTACCTCGACGCTCAAGGGGCCGATCGCGCTTCATGCCGCGTTACGTCTTCTGCGAGATTCTGTTCCCTACATCATCCGAGTTGAAGGTAATCCGCAGAACAAACGCGAGTTGCATCCTGATTTTAATGGCAGGAGTTTAGATTCCATTCCTTCACAGACAAGTGCACGAGAGCTTATTCGTTCCATCGTTGCCGTTTTACCGTCCGGATGGCAGGCTACGGCTCTTGCAGGGCGGCTTATCCTTTACCATGAGCATCGAGATGATTACCCGGAAAATAAAGTTATTGCCAGAAGCTAAGCGGTATTAGAAGCAGTCGGCTCGGAAACCCTCACCTTAGCTCCGCGAAGGTGGGTTACCTAACTTTATGGAGATACAAATGCGTGCCCTACCTTCACCGTTTTTGCGGTTAATGTTATCCGGCCTTTCTTTGACGTAGAACTGCACAACTTGCTTTAGGGCAGATACGGATTGGTTTGGAATCCGCGGTGCGTCAACGTCCAGCAGGACTTTATCTCTCCGGCGTATCGCTGCTGTATCTGCT
>CALMAP010000248.1:3503-6873 GCA_937859825.1 uncultured Terriglobus sp.
TGCTCGGCTGTGTACTCGACCGGCCACTTTGCGGCGTGCATCCGCCATGCGAAGCGGTAGTGCTGAAGGATCAGCGCGGTACGCGGCAGGTGCATGGGTGAACTTACCACCTCAGCGGAGTGCCAGCCGTGGGACTGCATGATCTTTTCGCTGAACCAGATGTTCTGGATGGTGTCTTTTGCCTGTGGTTCTTCGATGACGTCGTCCGGGCGGACGCCCTGGCTTACCGCGAGGTCCTTCATGCAGTCCGCTTCCACAAACTGGTTGTGGGCCGCCGCCCCTGTCATGATGATGCGCGGCGCCACATGCCCCTGGTACTCCCGGACGCCCTCCAGCACACGCTCGCGTTGTTCCGGCGAGGGCTTGCCGTCATCCGTACACGGCGTTCCGAGCACGACAATTGTGTCAAAGCTCCGCTGCTCCGTGTTCTGCAGTGGAATGGTGCAGTAGTTCGCCGCCATCAGGGCGAGGATGGCTGCCGCCTGCAGCAGAGCAAAGGCTTTCAGCGTTCCCAACATAGGTCACCAGCATATGCGACCGCTTGACCGTCAGCGACTGGACGGGTATTCAAGAGGACTCCTTAACGAGCGGCGGACGCGAGAGCTTTGGACTTACCCGTGTAAGTCACTCGCCAGATCGTGCGCGATCCGTCGTCGCCGACCAGAAGCGAGCCATCGTTCATGACGGTCACGCCGGTCGGCCTTCCCCAAACCTGACCGTCGGGGGTGATAAAGCCGGTCAGAAAGTCCTCGTAGGCGCCGGTCGCATGACCGTCTTGCATGGGAACGCGGACCACCTCGTAGCCGCCGCGGCGCTCCCTGTTCCAGGAACCGTGCTCCGCCGCGAAGGCGTTGTTGTGGAATTCCTTCGGAAAACTGCCCGGGGCATTCGGCCTGGCCGTGTAGAAGACCATCTCCAGCGAAGCCATGTGCGGCTGCAAAAGCACGTCTGGCGTGATTACCTTGGAAACAATGTCGAGATGTTCACAGGCCGAGGCCTGCCCGGGTGTAAGCGGTTCCTTTACGTTTCTGTCCGGGCCGGTGCCGTTGGCGCAGGGCAGTGGCAGGCGCGGGTCGCGATGACCACCCATGTAGTACCACGGCCAGCCGTAAAAGCCGCCCTCTTTGACCGAGGTGATGTAGTCCGGCACCAGATTGTTGCCCAGTTCGTCGCGCTCGTTGGTTGAGCACCAGAGCTCACCACTGACGGGGTTGATTGCCTCGCCGACGCAGTTGCGGATGCCAGAGGCATAGACCTGTTCAAACTTGCCCTCGGGAGTAAATTCAAGCACGTCGGCCCGGTGGAACTCGTTGGGATGATCGTCGGCGTTATCGGCATTCGATGCGGAGCCGACCGAGATCAGCATGTGCCTGCCATCTTGGGTAAAGACCACGTCACGGCTCCAATGCCCGCCACCGCGAAGCTGCGCAAATCCTGGCAGATCGGAGACTACGCTTTCCGGCGCGCCGGACGCCTTCAGGTCGCCCTTGTTATAGGGGAACCGCACGACGGTGAAGGTGTTGGCAATGTAGACATATTTCGGATCGTTCGCAGGGTAGAAGGCGATGCCGAAGGGATTGCGCAGGCCCGTGGCGTACTTCGAGATCGTCTGCGCCTTGCCGTCAGGACCGATGCCGCGCAGCACAAAGACCGTACCAGCGAACGAATCGGCCAGAAATACATCGCCATTCGGGGCAGTACGGAGCGTGCGTGGCTGCTGAAACGTACCTTTCGGCGGCGAGTTGCCGAGACGCTCGGAGTAGTGGCCGTCCGGCGCGGGCGTGGGGCCGCCGTCCCCACCCGCATACAAGGTGACCTGAAAACCAGCGGGAGCGATCGGCAGCATTCCATCAGGACGCGCAATGACCCTGGCACCGTTATCGACAGACTCCGCGTGATTGGGTTCCGGCAGGTCGGCCACCGTGATCCTGCGCGAAACACCCGGTTTTTGCTGGGAGTAGTCTGCGAACGCCGCCTTGCCAGTGATGGTCTGGGCGGGCACATGGGCGAGCGGAAGACCAAAAGCTGCGAGGATGGCGAGTGCGGCTGTCTTCATAGAACTGGATGCAGCGTACTACATCCAGCGTGCCGGTAATGGCGAAAGCACTAACGATTACAGCCTCAGCAGGTGAGCGACCGCCAGCACCACTCCATCGGCCCAAAGCGGAAGTAGCGCAGCCATACGGTCGAGAAGATCATGTTGAAGAGAATCACATTCCATTCACGGCGTAGTAGACCTTGTAGTACTCCACGTAGCCATACCAGTGCCATGGCCCTACACATAGACCGTTTTCATGGTGAGGCTGGTCAGCAGATATTTGCCTAGCGCCATCTGGCCCGCATTGGCGGTATTTCGCGCAAGAGATTTGGCTGCCGCTGTCCTAGGTCATTGGTGACAGATGACACATGGTGCGCATCCCACCGCAGGAGAGGTGTCAGCGATGTCAGCAAATGTAGAGCACGGACCGAGTAGCGAGACGGAGATCAACCCGAAGGTCGCTTCGGATATTCATTACTGGAGCAAGGAGTTCGGCGTGAGCGGCGAAAAGCTGCATGAAGCAATCCGGGTGCATGGAACGCATGTGGCCAAGGTGAAGGCAGCGTTTGCGAGTCACGCTGTCGACAATGCGCAGCATGACAAGAAGGGTGCTTAGCTTTCTAAGCCCCATGTCCGAAAATCCGGACATGGGGCACATTTCTAATTATGGCAAGGTGAAATGCCCGGCTTGACTGCGAGCATGTCACTATTCGATTGCTGAAGTTACTCGACGTGGTAGTTCGGTGCCTCGCGGGTGATGATCACGTCGTGCACGTGTGACTCGCGCAAGCCAGCACCGCTGATGCGGACAAACCGTGCGTTCTGCTGCAATTCCTCAATGGAAGAGCAGCCGAGATATCCCATGCCGGAGCGCAGGCCGCCTACGAGCTGGTAGACCATCTCACCCAGCGGACCGCGGTACGGCACGCGGCCCTCGATGCCTTCGGGGACGAACTTGGCGAGGCGATTGTTCGTGGTGGGCTCCGGTGCGGTGATGGAGCGTGAACCGTCGTCCCTGCCGGAGAGGTCGTCCTTGCCCTGAAAGTAGCGTTCCCCTGAGCCCTGTGCCATGGCGGAGAGCGAACCCATGCCGCGGTACGCCTTGAACGAGCGGCCCTGGTAGAGGATGGTCTCGCCGGGCGACTCGTCCACGCCGGCGAAGAGCGAACCGACCATGATGACACTTGCGCCCGCCGCGATGGCCTTGGTCACGTCGCCGGAATACTTGATGCCGCCGTCGGCGATAATGGGCGTGCCCGTCTGCTGCGCGGCGCGGAACGCCTCGCTGATGGCGGTGATCTGCGGCATGCCCGCGCCGGTGACCATGCGCGG